>NZ_FR886740.1:11679-32103 GCF_000436615.1 Blautia sp. CAG:237 | reverse complement strand
TTGGATAGCACTGTAAAGCTGTCGGTCAATGCACATCCCCGCAAATGTCCGAAAAGAAGCATCTTTGTCAGGCTGATAACTCTGTACCGCCTTAAAAAGCCCGATCATTCCTTCCTGTATCAGATCATCGGTCTCACCGCCGATCAGGAACATGGCTCTTGCTTTCTGGCGGACAAATCCTTTGTATTTTTCCATCAGATAATCTGATATCTCTTCCTCACCAGATCTCAGCCTGGTGAGCAATTCTTCATCTGTGCATTTTTCATACTGGCACATAGAGAATCTCCATTTCTTATTTGCTTTCTGCCACGAGACGCTGTCTTACGATCTCATACGCAAGGACACCTGCTGCAACGGATGCATTCAGAGAATCGATATCTCCCTTCATCGGGATAGATGCGGTAAAGTCACATGCCTCTCTCACAAGACGACTGACTCCTTCGCCCTCGTTTCCGATCACAAGACCGATCGGTCCCGTCAGATTCATACGGTACATGCTCTCTCCGCCCATATCTGCACAGACGAACCAGATGCCTTTTTGCTTAAGTTCTTCCATGGTACGTACCAGATTGGTAACTTTGGCAACCGGTGTGTAATTGATCGCACCGGCAGATGTCTTGGCAACTGTGGAAGTCAGTCCGACAGCTCTGCGCTTCGGAATGATAACACCATGTGCACCTGCCAGGTTAGCTGTACGGATGATCGCACCAAGATTATGCGGATCCTCTACATTGTCCAGAAGGATCAGAAACGGCGGCTCACCCTTCTCCTCTGCCTTGGCGAGGATGTCTTCTACGGTGCTGTATTCATAAGCTGCAACCTGCGCGATCACACCCTGATGTGCATGTGTCTCACTGAGCTGGTCCAGTCTTTCTTTGGATACATAATTGATGATCGTGTCTTTTTTGCGAGCCTCTCTTGCGATCGTGCGGACTGGTCCGTCCTGGCATCCATCCAGGATAAAAAGCTTGTCCACGCATTTGCCTGAACGAAAAGCTTCCAGTACCGCGTTGCGGCCTTCTATCTGTTCACTCATAATCTGTCCTCTCCGATTCCCATACGGACAAGTTCAAGCATCCGTGTGTAATCTCCCTTTAAATATAAGTATCCCATCAATGCCTCAAAGCCTGTTGCCCTTCTGTAATCAGCCATGGTTGCATGCTTTGCCATTGTAGGAGAATGTGCGTTGCGGCCTCTGCGGTAGATGTTATGCTCTTCCTCGGTCAGTTTCTCCTCTATCACTTCCATGATCGCTGACTGAGAAGCTGCCTTTACCAGACTGCTTGCTTTTTTGTGAAGCTGGTTGACCGGACAGTTGCCCTTCCTGACAAGGACTGTACGGATGATCAGCTCATAGATCCCATCTCCGATATACGCCAGAGTCAGCGGAGAATAACTCCGCAGATCCTGGTTTTCAAGATGAAACAGTTCATCAAGCTGTATCAGATTCGTTTCCATTTTACGCCCTCACGAGTATCTTTCAGTTCGATACCTTTTTCAAGAAGCAGTCCACGGATCTCATCTGCTCTTGCGAAATCTTTGGCTTTTCTTGCTGCCTGACGTTCTGCGATCAGGTTTTCGATCTCTTCGTCAAGGATCTCTTCTTTCTTCTCAAGAGTCAGTCCGAGAACATCGCAGAGTTTTGTCATAACTTCCAGAGTGTGTGCTGCAAATTCTGCGGAGCTTCCTTCCTGTACATTTGTGTTGGCAAATTTGACAAGTTCAAAGATCGCAGCCAGCGCATCAGCTGTGTTGAAGTCGTCATCCATAGCTTCCTCGAACTTAGTCACAAATGCAGTTTCTTCCTGCATCAGTTTCTCCTCGTCTTCTGTTGCTTCCTGCACAGCCGCTGCTGCCTTGCGGTCGCGAAGTCTTGCTGCTGCCTCTGTGATTCTCTCAAGCGCGTTCTTGGAGGATTCCATCAGATCTGCACTGAAATTGAGCGGGCTTCTGTAATGTGCGTTCAGCATGAAGAAACGAAGCACCTGCAGATCATACTGTTCACTGATCTCACGGACAGTACGGAAGTTTCCAAGAGACTTGGACATCTTGCGGTTGTCAATGTTCAGGAATGCATTGTGCATCCAGTATTTCGCAAAAGGAACTCCATTGCAGCATTCACTCTGTGCGATCTCATTCTCATGGTGAGGGAACACAAGGTCTTCGCCACCGGCATGGATGTCGATCTCCTCTCCAAGATATTTCTTGGACATAACGGAGCACTCAATATGCCAGCCCGGTCTTCCGTCGCACCATGGAGAGGTCCAGTATGGCTCTCCTTCTTTCTTCGGTTTCCAGAGTACGAAATCCAGCGGATCTTCCTTCTGATCCTCACCGGATACCTGCAGGGAACGGAATCCTGACTGCAGATCATCAAGGTTCTTATGAGAAAGCTTACCGTATTCTTTGAATTTCTTTACACGGAAGTATACAGTTCCATCGGCAACCGGATATGCATAACCCTTGTCGATCAGTGTCTGGATCATATCGATCATTCCGTCAATCTCCTGTGTTGCAAGCGGATGTGTGGTAGCCGGTTTTACGTTCATGCCTGCCATGTCCTTCTTGCACTCTGCGATATAACGCTGTGAAACTTCCTCTGCGCTTACGCCTTCCTCGATCGCTTTCTTGATGATCTTGTCATCTACGTCTGTGAAGTTGGATACATAGTTTACTTCGTATCCTTTGTACTCCAGATAACGGCGTACCGTATCAAAAATGATCATCGGTCTTGCATTTCCGATATGGATCAGGTTGTACACAGTCGGTCCGCATACATACATGCGTACCTTGCCCTCTTCCAGCGGTACAAATTCTTCTTTTCTTCGTGACATTGTATTAAAAAGTTTCATGTCTCTTTCCTCCGATATTATTTTGTAACAAGATCAGTCCTGGATCTCTGTGAGCAGGCAGATTGCCTGAGAAGAAATCCCTTCCCCGCTTCCGGTAAATCCAAGTCCTTCTTCTGTAGTTGCCTTGACATTGATCTTTGATTCCGGGATTCCAAGAGCATCCGCCATATTTTTACGCATCTGCGGAATATGCGGTGCCATCTTTGGTTTCTGGGCGATGATCGTCGCATCAATGTTCCCTACTTCATATCCATGTTCCTTAAGAAGCTCTGACACATGAATCAGAAGCTTCACACTGGAAATCCCTTTGTATTTGGGATCTGTGTCCGGGAAATGTTTTCCGATATCTCCAAGAGCCGCAGCCCCAAGCAAAGCATCCATCACTGCATGGATCAGCACATCCGCATCAGAATGTCCGAGAAGACCCTTTTCCCACGGGATCTTGACTCCCCCGAGGATCAGGTCACTGTTTTCTGTCAGCTTATGTACATCATATCCCATTCCAACTCTCATAATCATTCTCCTTCTATTTCGAGCATTCTGCTGACTCTCAGAAAACTGAGGCGCCGTCTGACATAAGGAGCCAGTTTCAGGCTCTGTGGTATGATTTCCTCTGTGAGTCCGATCTCGTATACACTCTGCTTACATCCAGCCTTATCCATCGCATGAACAAGTTCCTCTTCTCGCGGAAGTTCTTCAATTATATCTGCAATTTCAGAAAGACAGGATTCCAGTCTTGCCGGACTGACTTCCTCCAGTGGATCCGGTGTGTTTTCTTCGATAATTCCCTCCAGCAGATGTTTCTTACCGAATGTTTTTTCAAGAAGTTCTGTATCATCCTCACGTTCTGATAATACCCTGCATCTGCCTTCACGGATTGCTCTGGCAATACGGTTATATTCTCTGAGAACGATCAGGGTTCCAATCGAGACTTTCTCACCGTGAAGCGCATCCAGCGGTCCATTGATCACTTCCATCTCCCACAGATGAGAAAGGTGATGTTCTGCACAGGAAGCCGGTCTGGAATTTCCAACCATCTGCATCGCCAGCCCGGACAGAATCAGCGCATACATTAGTTTCTCACAGCTTTCTCTGTCACCTTGTGCAATATCATCCAGACAGGAGCGTACTGTCCTGAGTGCTTTTTCTTCCAGTTCAATAATCTCATCACAAATGTATTCATCTGTCAGCATATGAGCAATCTTCCAGTCTGCAAGACAGATATATTTTCCAAAAAGATCAGATACACCGGATGCATTCAGCCGTCTCGGTGCCGCTGCAAAAATATTTGAATCAGCATAAACTGCAATAGGCGGTGCCGCCGGCACTATTTTTTTGAGCCCATTCCAGGTCATTGCTGCAACTGTAGATACGAATCCGTCCACGCTTGCCGCTGTTGGAACGGAAATAAAGGGAATTTTGTACTGAAAAGCCACATAACGGCTGATGTCATGGATCGTGCCTGTTCCCACTGCCAGGATCAGGTCTATATCCTCTTCCATGTTATTCTCTACTACTTCGATTGCATGCTGGTCTGCATGAAGACCCTCAGCATCCAGCACAAGTACCTGACATCGGTCATAGATATCTTCCATGATCTCCTCTGTCACCTTGCATGTGTTTGTGTCACAGATCAGAAGCGGTGAAATATATTCCTTGAGAAACCCGTCTGACATTGCTTCTTCCAGCTTCTCCACTACTCCTTCTTCAATTAAAATTTCCTTTACTTCTATATGGTGATTCTTCCCGCACCCACAAGGTCGGGCAAAGTCATCCGTATCGACTCGCATGTAATTTATTCCTCCTGATTATACTCTATTTATCGAAATCTCCAAGTTACTGTTCACTCCACAGTAACATATCCTGTCCTGGAGCAGACAGTATTTACTGGTCATCAGACCAGTTTGTTACAGTTCGATATTATACATGATTTCCTGTCAAAAAGCAACGCAGGCATGCAGGAAACCAAAGATTTACAGGTTGAGGTAATTATAGACCATACTGGAAATATTCTGGATGTTCTGCACTGCATCACCGCCGCTTTTCCAGCCCTCTGACATCACACAGAGAATGTATGTGGTCTTTGCTCCGTACACGATCGCGATATCATGCTGGTCCTCATCTGTCTCGCCTGTCTTGTTTGCTGTCGGAACTTCTGCCTTGATCCCTGCAGGGATCTTGCTGGTATTTTCCTGCCGTTTCAGAAGGTCCAGCATCTGTGCAGATGCTTCTTCACTCACGCATTCTCCCCTGTAGATCCGCTCCAAAAGAAGTCCGCAGTCTTTTACCGAAGTCATATTTCTTCCACCAAGACTGATCTTTGCTGAAGAAGACGGATGAAGCGTGCTCTGGTAACTCGTCTCGGAATAACCTTCTTTTTCGAGATATTCATTGACCTTCTCTGCTCCGTCAAGGAAATCATGTTTTTCCGACTGCAGTCTGCCAAGTTCATTACAGGATTCATTGTCGCTGACTGTGATCATGTTTGTGAGGAGATTATCGATTTTTGTCTGTACTGCTGCATTTGCGGCATCGGTCTTCATCTGCTTCGCTTCGTTCTCCAGAACAAGATCCATATCCTCAAACGTCTTTGCCATCACGAAAGCTTTGATAAGACTTGCTGAATACATCGGCTCGTCATTGATCACAAACTCTTCCTCTGTTTCCAGATCCTTGACGTAAACACTCCAGTTTCCATCATAACCGGATACCGTCGCCTCAAGCTGCGGTTCCAGATTTTCAATTCCAAGTGCATCAAGCCCCTGCACTTTGCCTGTTTCATCCACCGGGAATCCATCCGGCGTAGTCCCTGCTTTCTGCTCAAGAACACCATTTGCCCCACCGAAATAATACGTTCCGGAAAACATCTGACCATTCGAAGTCATCTCAAGTTCATGTGTTCCCGGCTCCGTCACCATCCGTCCTGTCTCATCAAAATAATAATAGCCGTCAAAGGTCGTCCCATCCATTGTCAGACCATCTATATATCTCACCTGCGGCGCGGCAGAAAGTTTTCCAAGATTGTTTACCATATAGTATCCGTCAAACGTATACTCTGCCGGCTCTCCCGTTTCATCTGTCCCCATACAGGTAAGCTTGCTGATCTTTACCATATGAGGGCTTGCCGCCAGATAGCATCCGTCCGCATCATGATAATAAAAACCATCCAGTACAGTGCCGTCTATTTCCATTTTGTCAAAATAATGAACAGATACCGCTGTATCCTTGCTTCCGTCTTCTTTGAGGCAGTAAAAACCGTCGCTTTTCATAAGGTATCTGCCGGACCCATCCCCGATCGGCTGAATCTGTGCTTCTTCTGTTACTGACAAAAGACTGTCAGAAGCCGCAGCCACACCCACAGGTGTACCGGCTAATGTCAGACACAGACACAATGCCAGAACCGTTCGTCTCTTCATCTTCTTCTCCTTTTGTATCTATCCCACGATTACTTTTTTGCAAACTGATTGTTCATAGTATACCTGAAATCACACATATGTCAAGCATCCGCGCCATCCTCCTGCTCCGGCCCGGTCCCTTCGTTTCCACAGCTTTCCATTTCTGAAACCTGCTCCCAGAAATCCTTAAGCGATGCCTCCACCGTCCCGATCGTGCACGTTTTTACAGACGACCACTCACGCGGAAAAAGCATCCGGTATTCCCGGTTCATGAAACGTTCATCCATAAGCAGGATCACGCCGATATCTTCCCGGGTCCTGATCACGCGGCCTGCCGCCTGGAGCACTTTGTTCATGCCAGGATAACGATAGGCATAATCAAAGCCTGGCTCCCCTTTCTCGTCATAATATTCTTTCAGGACCTCTCTTTCGCAACCGATCTGCGGAATCCCTGTTCCGACAACCGCCACGCCGATCAACCTGTCACCGATCAGATCGATCCCTTCCGAAAAAATCCCTCCCATGACGCAGAAGCCAAGAAGTGTTTTTTCACCCTGCGCCTGAAATTCTCTGAGGAATTCTTCCCGCTCCCGTTCATTCATTGAAGCCTGCTGACAGATGCAGTCCACCCAGTCAGCCGAAAATTCCTCCTGATAAACTTCAAACACATCTTCCATCAGTTTATAGGACGGAAAAAAGATCATATAATTTCCTTTTTTCTTCCAGGACATCCGCGCAATGTATTCTGCAATCCTGCGGTATTCTTCATACCCTCTTCTGGTGTATCTGCTGCTGACATCGCGGCACAGGAGAAGGCATCTTTTTTCTTCCTCAAAAGGAGAATTTACATACATGCCGAAATTTTCATTTCTGGTACTCAGCATCTTCCTGTAGTAAGCAAGCGGCAGAAGTGTTGCCGAAAAAAATACCGTGCTGACTCCACGGTCCAGGCATCTCTGCAGATTTGCCGCCGGATTTACACAAAACAGTTTCATACGGAACTTTCTGTCTTCATCCGTCGAAACATACGTCACATAATTTTCATCCACCAGTTCTGCAATGTTCAGGAAATCCCGTACCGCAAAATAAAATTCCAGGATTCCATCCACGAATTCCTGTGACGGCGGTTCTTCCAAAAGTTTGTCCATCTCTCCCTGAATACTCAGAAGCGTCACAGGAAGTGTCCCCGCATTTTCCAGCACCTGCCAGGAGGAACTGCTTTCTTCCTTCAGTACTTCCAGTTGTTTTGCAGCTTTGCCAAGCATACGATACAGTCTGCTACTGTGTGCTCTTACGAATCTGCGGGTGCTTTCTATCTCTTCTTTGCACAGGGAAGCACTGTACATTTCTCTTCCACGGTCCACCAGATTGTGTGCTTCATCGATCAGGAAGAGATATTTTCCTTTTATATTTTCCCCGAAAAACCGTTTCAGATAAACATTTGGATCAAACACATAATTATAATCACAGACGATCCCGTCCATCCACACTGCCAGGTCAAGTGTTATCTCAAATGGACAGACACTGTATTTCTCTGCCTGTGCAAGAATCGTTTCACGGTCAAAAGCTTCTTCTTTCGTCCACAGTTCATAGACGGCATCGTTTATCCTGTCATAATGCCCCTTCGCATAAGGACATTTCTGCGGGTCACAGTCCATCTCATCACAGAAGCACATTTTTTCTTTTGCTGTGATCGTGATAGATTTGAAGTGCAGACCTTTCCCGCGGAGAATTGAAAATGCATCCTCTGCCACAGTCCGCGTGATCGTCCTGGCCGTCAGATAAAAGACCGTCTCGCCTTTTCCCTGTCCCACAGCACGGACTGCCGGAAAGATTGCAGACATCGTCTTACCGATCCCGGTCGGAGCCTGGATAAAAATCTGCGCCTCTTCTGAGATCGCATGGTAAACTCCGGCAACCATTTCTCTCTGCCCTTTGCGGTATGGAAACGGGAATTCCAGAGTTTCCATGGATGCATTTCTCTCTTTTCGCCAGGCGAGCTGATAAGAGACCCATTTATAGTACTCATCTGTCAGATCCTGATACCATTTCTCCAGTTTTTCTCTGGCGATCGTTTCCCGGAATCTCCGGATTTCCTCCGTATCAAGCTGACCATATGTCATCTGGATATCAATCCTTTCCAGATCATGGGCTTCCATATAGATCCAGCCATAACAGAGTGCCTGTGCACGATGGATCTGCACCGGTTCTTCCAGACTGTCAAGGCTTTTGTAAATTCCTTTGATCTCATCGATACAAACAGTTTCGTTCTCTGCAAAAATACCGTCAGCTCTTCCCTCTACACACAGGATCAGATCTTCATATTCACTTTCTTTTTTGAGCGGAACTTCTGCCTGATAGGTGCTGCCCATCTGTTTCTGGATCTTTCGGTGAAAGCGGCTTCCCTTGAGCATGGCTTCTTTGTCTGCTGCCGTTCCGCTCCTGCTTGTCAGATCACCGCTTCTCAAAATAAATTCTACCAGATTTCGAACTGAAATACGGATTACCGGTTTTTCCATCCTGCTTTCTCTCCTGCTTCCCATACATTCAAAAAGGCACATATCCTTTCTCTGAATATGTGCCCGCTCCTGCCAAACTTCTGATACAGTTATGCTACTGCAAATTTGTCCATAACTTTATTGAATTTCTGGCTCTCTCCATAACATCTGACTGTCAGTTCCCGTGTAAGGTCCATGCTCAGGATTCCCAGAAGAGACTTGGCATCAATGATGATACGGTTATAAGAAATATCAATATCAAAGCTGCATTTTGCTGCCTCGTTCACAAATTCCTGTACATCTTCTGTCGCGTTTAATTTAATCTGTCTTGTAATCATATAATTCCTCCTCGTGTTCTGACTCAAGTGCAAAAAGACCCGGTTTCCCGGATCTTTTTATTTATTAGATCTGTGTCAGAACAAAAATGTCGTAAATTGCCTTCAATGCTGTCTCAAAATCTCTGTTTTCAACACCGATGATGATATTCAGCTCACTGGATCCCTGGTCGATCATCTTTACATTGACATGTGCATGTGCCAGAGCTGCAAATACACGCGCTGCAGTTCCTCTCTGGGACTTCATGCCACGGCCTACGACTGCGATCAGCGCAAGGTCAGATTCCATCTCCACGAAATCAGGCTGTACTGCTCTGTGGATTCCGGCGATCACCTGCTGTTCTTTTTCTTCAAATTCGTCCTGATGAACATAGATCGTCATGGTATCAATACCGGACGGTACATGCTCAAAGCTGATTCCCTGGTCTTCAAATACCTGGAGAACTTTTCTTCCGAAACCAACTTCGCTGTTCATCATGGATTTCTCAATATTGATAGAGCAGAATCCCTTCTTACCTGCGATACCTGTGATCACATATTTCGGTTTACGGCATGTGCTCTCTACGATAAAGGTTCCTTTATCCTCCGGACGGTTGGTGTTACGGATGTTGATCGGGATTCCCTCTTTACGGACAGGGAAGATCGCATCCTCATGAAGAACAGTTGCACCCATGTAGGAAAGCTCTCTCAGCTCACGGTATGTGATGGTCTCGATCACTGCCGGATTATCCACGATCCTCGGATCTGTTACCAGGAAACCGGAAACATCTGTCCAGTTCTCGTAGATGTCTGCATGGATCGCTTTGGCTACAAGAGAACCTGTAACATCAGATCCACCTCTGGAGAAAGTCTTGACAGTTCCGTCTTCCATACCACCATAGAATCCTGGAATAACTGCCTTTTCGCATTTCTGAAGACGTTTTGCAAGAAGTTTGTCTGTCTTGTCTGCATCAAAGTTTCCGTTCTTGTCAAAACGGATCACAGTTGCGGCATCTACGAATTCATATCCAAGATATGCAGCCATCACTTTACCATTCAGAAACTCTCCTCGGGATGCTGCGTACTCTGTACCTGCCTGTGCTTTGAAATCAGCTTCGATCTGACGGAACTCTTCCTCGAGGGAAAGTTCAAGCTTCAGACCCTTGATGATCTCATAAAAACGTTCTTTGATCTCGTTGAGGATACCTGTAAAATCAGCACCTGCTGCGGCCTTGTCATAGCATGCATACAAAAGATCTGTTACCTTGGTGTCTCCCGAGTATCTCTTACCCGGTGCAGACGGAACCACATAACGTCTGCTCTCCTCGCTTCTGATGATATCCCCTACTTTTTTGAACTGTTCTGCGTTCGCAAGGGAGCTTCCTCCAAATTTCACAACTTTTTTCATAATAATTCTCACCCTTCTGTGTTCCTCTAAAACTAAAAAGTGCTAAAAGCTGTTTTATATTGTATTGAAAAACAGAAAGTTTTGCAAGTATTTCTTACGAATATTGACGAAAAATCCTGAAAAAATTATTATGCACAGTACTCACGGAGAATACTTTCAAGAGCAGATGCACTGCTGGTGTGGCATCTACATACCGGGATAGATTTTCTTTTTGCTTCTTCAACTGCACAGTTTACCATCTTATGAGACACCGTACTGGTAAACAGGATCATAAGATCCGGCGCGCCGATCTTTTTCTTCATGGCACCTTTTTCTTTGGCAAAAACTTTCGCTTTACATCCGAATCCTTTGCAGATATCTTCATACTGACATACCATTCTTTCATTTCCACCTACGATCACAATACTCATATTCTCACCTCTTATTTTGTTGTTCTAAACTAACTTCATATTTTAAAAGAAAGCGGCTCATTGCGTCCGCTTTATGTTTTCAGTTTCTTTTGGTTAGCTCATGCTAACTATCTAAGAGCATAGTACCATAGATTCCTTTGTTTGTCAAAGGATTTTTCATTTTAATTTTATCACATCACAAACGTAAAGTATTTCTTCTCTGACTTTGAAGTGCACATCGTTCTCTCCATAGGCGATCCCGTAGACTCTCTCCGGGTTCTTCTGGTATCTCGGACGCGGGTCATTGGCGAGCACTTCTATCAGTGCCTCCCTCTGTGATTCCGGGATCTTTTGCAGCAGTTCTTCTGGAAATTCCACTTTAAGGATATGTTCTTCGATATGGTCTGTGAAGCCGCCTTTTGCTTCCGGATGGCTGTCCACATAGGGAAGGTACGGTTTGATATCGTAGATCGGCGTTCCATCCATCAGATCCGCCCCTGAGATGTGCAGGACCGTACCAAGATCCGAATGATATTCAATCTCTTCCAGGCGGACTGATGAGAGTCCCAGACTGTTGGGGCGGAATGGGGATCTGGTCGCAAACACGCCCATTCTTGTATTTCCTCCAAGTCTTGGCGGGCGTACTGTCGGAGACCAGTTCTCGCGTACTGCCTCCGAAAACTGCCAGATGAGCCAGATATAATCGTAATCTTCCAGACCACGGAATGCCTCCGTTACCCGGTATTCCGGCTCAAACACGATCGTTGCCTTTAATGCACTCAGCCGGTTGCTCTGATGTGGGATTCCAAACTTTGTCGGGAAATCATTGTGGATCCTTGCTATGATCTTCATATTATTTTGTTCTGACATGTATTTTTCCTCTGTATTTTCTCTGTAAAAAATAAACAGCAGCCCGGCTGCCATAAGTACTGCCGGGCCGCTGTATGTATTTTAGCTTATCCGATTTCAGCGGTCAATGATTTCTATTTCTGTATCGTCTTTGGCATCCAGATTGTTGATGTATTTCCTGGTCTCTGCCACGATCACATTCGAAAGGAGCAGGACCGCCACAAGGTTTGGAAGTGCCATCAGCGCATTCAGGATATCCGCGATCGTCCATACCAGATTCAGAGAAATGACCGGTGCGATCACTGCCACTGCGATGTAAAGGACTCTGTACGGGATCAGGCCTTTTTTTCCTGCAAAATATTCTACGCAGCGTTCTCCGTAGTATGCCCATCCAAGAACCGTAGAATACGCAAAAGAAATAATTCCAATTACAAGGATCACCGGACCGAGGACCGGAATCTGCTGGAATGCCAGTGTTGTCAGGACACCTCCATTTGTGATCTCTCCCATGTCAATCGCCGGATTTTTCATGATGCTTGTGACAAGCACCAGTCCTGTCATCAGACATACGACAACGGTATCCCAGAAAGTACCTGTGCTGGATACAAGGGCCTGACGCACCGGATTTCGTGTCTGTGCCGCTGCTGCTGCGATCGGAGCAGAACCCATACCGGATTCATTGGAAAAAAGTCCTCGTGCGATTCCATACTGCATTGCCATCATGATACCACGGCCAACCAGGCCGCCTGCTGCAGCTCCCGGTGTAAATGCCAGTTTACAGATCGTTGTCACTGCCGGGATAATAAAATCATAATTGATACACAGGATCACAAAACAGCCAAGTACATAAAAAGCTGCCATGAACGGAACCAGTTTCTCACATACATTTGCGATAGATTTGATCCCGCCAAAAATAACAAGTGCTGTCAGTACTGCAACGACGATTCCAACTACAAACGGTGGAATACTCAAGTTTTCCTGACAGACCGTCGCGATCGCATTGACCTGCGTGGCACAGCCGATCCCAAAAGATGCAAAGCCGCCAAAGACAGCAAAGATCATTCCAAGCCACTTCATATTCAGTCCACGTTCCAGCGCATACATCGCACCGCCCTGCATACGTCCGTCCTTCGTTTTTACACGGTATTTTACAGCGATCAGAGATTCACTGTACTTCGTTGCGATCCCAAAAACGCCGGTAAGCCAGCACCACAGGACTGCACCCGGACCTCCCAGTGCGATCGCGGTTCCCACACCGATGATGTTTCCTGTTCCGATCGTGGATGCCAGGGCTGTCGTCAGTGCGCCAAACTGGCTGACCTCGCCTTCTCCGTCAGGATCTTTTGTCACAGATAAGCGGATCGCGGTGCCGATCTTTCTCTGGATGACTCCTGTACGGATCGTCATAAAAATGTGGGTTCCCAGGAGCAGAAGGATCATCCACCAGCCCCATACCCAGGTGTCGATCTGATTGATCATGTTTTCAACTGCACTATACATCTCTCGTCCTCCCTTGTGGTTTTTTGTGTGAAGGAACTTCTGACTGTTCAGATAAAACGAAAGGGCGCACAGACATTCTTATGTCTGTACACCCTTGTACTTTCCTTTTCACTGTTTCAGTGTCACACTTATGTGTTTTATTATACTGAATCCCAGTCCTTTTTGCAACTGGCTTTTATCTTTAATGGTCAGAATTTTAAATCCTCCGAAAAAAGCTCTCTTACCTTTTTGCTTCTTCCATCCATTCTTTCAGTGCCTTCATACGGACTCTGGCATCCATCATTCCCCTCTCGTAGACACTCTGGATCACATCGAGATCTGTCTCCATACGGCTGATCTCAAGCTTTTCAGATGGCTGGATCACAAAAACTTCTCCCGCCTCTTCCAGACGGTGGATCTCCTTTAATGACTGATTGTAGACACTATGACGCTCTTTGAGTGCCTCGGCAAATTCCGGGTATTTATGGTATCTCAGCTCTGCCATCTTTGCATTCTGTGGCTTCTTTACATAGCCTTTGTGCTGTGTGAGGATTACAACATTTTTCTCAAAACCCATCCTGCGAAATGCTTCCAACGGAATACTGTCTGTACAGCCGCCGTCCAGAAGCTTCATTCCCTGATAATCTACAAGTTTCGACACATATGGCATGGATGCGGATGCGCGCAGGACATCAATCTGGTTCAGCATATCTGTGATCTTTATGTATTCTGCCTTCCCTGTCTCTACATTGGAGCAGGTCGCATAAAACTCTGTATCTGATTTCAGAAATGCCTCATAATCATACGGATCAAGTCTTTCCGGAATATCATGATAGCATAACTGTTTTCCAACCACTTCCCCTGTATGGACCAGGTTCCACATACTCATAAAATGCTTATCATTCCTGTATTTCTTAAAATAACGGATGCTTCTGCCCTTCTGTCCCGAAACGAAAGAACAGCCATGGAGTGCCCCGGCAGACACTCCGATCACTCCGTCAAAATGCAGCCCCTGCTCCATAAATACATCCAAAACGCCGGCTGTATAAATGCCGCGCATTGCTCCACCTTCCAAAACCAGTCCTGTCTTCATCACTGTTGCCTCACCTTTCTGTCTTCCAGCAGTTTACTATTGTATCATATGCTTCCCTGAAACTGATACCCGCCTTCCCTGCAAGTGCTGATGCACTGTCATATTCAGGATAGCATCTCTCTTTTCCATTCGGAAGTGTACAGATCTTTACCTGTGCCTCGCCTATGGAAGTCCGGATCTTCTCTGCACGGCGTTTCAGGATCGTCCGTTCCAGTTCGCTCCGTCTGATGCCGATCGTCGTTGTCTCTGTAAAAAGGATCTCCTCCATTCTGGAGATCTTGTCTTTTTTGCAGAGGACCACCAGCTCATATGCCGGTCTGTTTTTCTTCATAAAGACCGGTGTATAATGAACTTCTCTCGCACCATTCTCCAGAAGGATCTGCATCACATGTCCCATTGCTTCGCCGCTGCAGTCGTCAATGTCTGTTTCCAGCCGCCAGATATGATCTGACTCCTGTTTTTCTGCCTCAACCGACCGGATCAACATTGCTCTTAGGATTCCCGGGCAGCGATACTGGCGTTTGCCTGCTCCGAGCCCTGTCGCAAGGATCTCAAAATCTTCCGGAAGTTTCTCAGAAGTCCGGACTGCCGCTACGACTGCTGCTCCTGTCGGAGTGACCAGTTCTCCTTCGATATCTGTGATCTTAAGTTTGAGATGATTTGCCTGTGCCACATTTACAACAGCCGGAACCGGAACCGGGATCTGACCGTGCTGACAGCGGATAAAACCTGTTCCGTCATAAAGTACCGGCACAACCACATCTGTGACATCCAGATCATCCAGGCAGACTGCGATCGATACAATGTCCACGATGGAATCCACTGCTCCAACCTCGTGGAAATGCACTTCCTCCACCGGTACGCCGTGAGCTTTTGATTCCGCTTCTGCCAGAATCTCAAAAATCCTGAGAGCCGTCTGTTTCGCTCTGGTGCTGATCGAAGAACCTTCGATGATCTCCCTGATCTCCTTCATTCCACGATGTTCATGTCCGTGTTTATGGACATGTGAATGTTCCTCATCAGAGTGTCCATGCAGATATTCCATATCATGATCGTGGTTATCCTGATCCAGAATCACGGAGAAATCACAGGCATCGAGCCCAGACTTCACAACCCTTGAAACTTCTGTACGGAATCCCTGAACCGGAAGACCTGATAATGCCGCTTCCAGATGCTTCTGATCTGCACCAAGATCCAGAAGTGCCGCCACGGTCATGTCACCGCTGATTCCGGAATAACATTCCAAATATAAAGTTTTTCCCATAATATCTCCCATTAGTTACTGTTCCTGATTTTCTCTGACTGCAAGGCGGTTGATCTGCGTTGCAATGTAACCTGCCCCGTAGCCATTGTCGATATTTACCACCGCAATCCCGTTCGCGCAGGAATTGATCATCGTCAGAAGTGCGGAAAGTCCATGCATGCTCGCTCCGTATCCCACAGAAGTCGGGACTGCGATCACCGGCTTATCCACCAGACCTCCGAGAACACTCGCAAGCGCTCCCTCCATTCCAGCAACTGCAACCACACAGTTTGCCTCCTGGATCACTTCCAGTCTGGAAAAAAGTCTGTGGATCCCACTCACACCCACATCAAAGATACGCTCTACGTGAGTTCCGAAGTATTCTGCAGTCTGTGCAGCTTCCTCTGCAACCGGGATATCGGCTGTACCTGCGGTACAGACTGCGATCTTGCCGATGTGCTCTTTGTGCTTCTTTTCGATCTTGATGATGTGTGACAGATCATCGTATTCCACACCCGGAAGAAGATCTTTCACCAGCTCATACTGATGTCTGGACGCTCTCGTTCCAAAAACTTCTCCGTTGTCCTCATATAACTTCTGAAAAATATGGACAAAATGCTCATCTGCCTTGCCGCTGCAAAAGATTACTTCCGGGAATCCGGAGCGAACCTCTCTGTGGGAATCCAGCGTCGCATAGCCTCCCATTTTCTCAAATGGTTCTTTTCGAAAGTAATGTTCTGCCTCTTCTAAAGTGATCTCGTTTTTTTTGAATCGGGTCAATATTTCTCTTGCTTCCAAAAAATGCATCCTCCCCGTCTGTTACTTTATGTGATACAAAATCATGCCACCCTTTTTGTCATATCCGGTGTCCCAGAGTTCCTTCAGAGAAAACCATTTGTATTCCCCATAGGAAACTGCCTTCACCATAAGATCATCCTCTGTTTCTTCATAACCTGCAAGGATAAACCAGTGCCATATGTAATCCTCCAGATGTCCGTTCTTGTTCTGGTGTTTCAGCATCAGATATGGGATCGGGCTGTCGCTGTCGATCTGCCTCATGACAGCCTCTCTTGCTTCTTCATAAGCATGTGTCCCATGAAAAGCCTCCATCATAAGATTCTCCTCATGTACATCCTTCAGATATTCTCCAAAACCTTCCATATATAATTCCAGGGTATCGATCCCGTTCGGCCTTGGACAGAGATAATGCTTCATGATATATGCAAAATCATGGTACTCTTCCCATGTGATCTCTTCGAGTTTATGCGGATAAAGTTTCTTCTTATCCGCTCTTCGGGCAAAATAAATACAGCTCTCACAAGCTGCCACTGCTCCACATCCTCCGTCTCTCATTGATATCTCTGGAAAAAGATCCTGATTTCCCCCATAGGATTCTTCTACAAAGAAGTAATCCAGTTCATTCTTCTTATGTACTCCGGTCTGTATCACCGTTTCTCCCCCCTCTGTCGTCAGTATCAAACTGATACTATGCAAGTAACTATACCATATTTTATATTAAAATTAAACACTGTTTTTTCCAGAAAAATCCGGAAGAATGTTAAACACTCTTCCGGATATCCACGATCCTCTCTCTTATGAATAAGAAGTAAAGCCAAGATCCTTCGCTGTCATCTGCACATTCGCGAGGAATACATCAAATGCCCCCATCGTTCTTTTCAGAACAGCATTTGACTGCTTCTGGAAAAAGTCATTTGCTGTTTTATCGTTTGTTGCATATTTGAATACATATCCTGTATTTGCAGTATGTCTGGACGGATTCAGATTTGAATATGTCACATATGCTTTTTCACCTTTAATATAAGCAAATACAGCCTGTGCAATATCTGTTCTCTGACAGTTAAAGCTCATCGTGATCCCACGGTAATTTTTTCCCGTGGTGTCGAGAAATTCAATATATGTAGCTTCTATCAGATCATCTTTTCTGTTATAGGCTACAAGGACCGCCGAATTCGAAAAATCCTGTTCCACTTCATAATTTCCATCATCATTGATCTCACCATTCTGCTGGATATATTTTTTGAGTTTTGTGTAATTCTTGGTCCATTTATTGGATACAGGAGTATTTTTTACCGTTACTGTACAGTTAAATTTCTTTCCTCCAAGAGTTGCCGTTATCGTTGCTTTACCTGCTTTTTTCGCAAGAACCCTGCCATTTCGGTATACCCAGGCAGTCTTTGTATCACTGGATTTCCACTGTGGAACCAGTTTCGTTCCATTGATCTTGAGAGTATCATATTTTCCCACATACAACGTCATACTTGTCTTATTAAGTTTCAGACTATTGAGTCCTGCAATTGTCGTCAGACCGTTTCTGTCATATCCACTCCACACAAGGCTTCCATTAATTCTCCTGTATGCACGAACTGTGTACGTATACTGAACGCCCGTAGTTACACGTACATCCTGATAAGTTGTTGTCTGATATCCAGAAAAATTACGCACTGCCTGCCATTTTCCTCCGTCCGTCTTTCTGTAAACACGATAACCGTTTACACCTTTTACCGTGCTCCATTTCAGCACGATTTTGTTTGTGCCATAAGGCTTTGCTGAAAGCAGTTTCGGTGCTGTTACTTTCACTGCCGCCTGTACTTCCTTCACGCCATAACTTCCCGGAAATACCACTGGAACTGCCAGTGCCAGCATCATAAATGTAATTATGCCAAATAATCTTTTTTTGAATTTTTTCATATTCTGATACCTCCCTTCTTACCTTCACTTTACTATACAATTGACAGTTATTCAATCCAAATCTGCAATATTCTTATGCATTCTTTCCAACCCGCAGATTTTCTGTTATACTTAATCTCAAATCAAACATTATGGAGGTTTTTTGTATGATCCACACACTTGAAAATGACCAGCTCCGTGTAAAGATCGCCGATCACGGTGCTGAGCTGTCAGAAATCTACGATAAAACAAACGACCATCAGGTACTCTGGAATGCTGATCCGGCCTACTGGAAACGCCATGCTCCGGTGCTTTTCCCGAATGTTGGACGCTATTATGAAGATCACTGTCTGATAAACGGTAACTCCTACACATCCGGTCAGCACGGATTTGCCCGCGATATGGAATTCACCTGCACGGACAAAACCGATACATCCGTTACTCATCTGCTGGAATCCACCGCAGAAACTCAGAAGATCTGGCCATATGCTTTCCAGCTTTCTATCACACATACGCTCAATGGTCGTGACCTGACTGTTTCATGGAAAGTCGTAAACAAAGATCAGGAAACCATGTATTTCACGATCGGTGCTCATCCTGCATTTAATGTGCCTGTACTTTCTGATACCATTCGGAGTCAGTATCACCTTACCTTCAATGGAGAAAAAGAACTGACCTACTGCCTGCTTGACCCAGAGTACGGTACTGCCATTCCTGACAAGACCTACACCCTTCCTCTTGAAAATAATTCCTGCACGATCGATGAGCACATGTTTGACCACGATGCTCTGGTCTTTGACAACGGTCAGATCACTAAAGCCGGTATCGCCCTTCCGGATGGAACTCCTTATGTAGAGATCAGCTGCGAGGGATTCCCAAACTTCGGTATCTGGTCCGCTGTCGGTGCTCCGTTTGTCTGCCTGGAACCATGGATGGGACGCTGCGATAATATAGGATATAACGGAGAACTGTCCGATAAACCGGGCATCAATATACTTGATCCTGCCAAAACATTTGAGAAGTCTTATGTAATCTCAGTTAAATAATGCCCCTGCATTTATAACTTAAAAAGGGAAATCCCCCGCCGCCTGCACTTTCTGCAGTTGCGACGGGGGACTTCCCTCTTTTTATGTCTTTTGTTCTTTTTATTTTTTGATATCGTCTGTGCGGATTGCGAACTGTACCAGTCCTATGTCCTTATTGTCTGCTGAGACGAAAGATACCGGTGTGTAATCGCTTCCTGAGATCTTGTCAAACATTTCATCAATCTCATCATCGATCTGCTGGTCAATGTCAGATGTCTTATCTTTGGATTCCACTGTTCCGTCCTTCAGTTCTGCAGCTCCGTCATCCAGTTTTTTCAGGCCGTCTGTAAGTTCACTGCTTCCGGATTTAAGGGAATCTGCTCCGCTCTTGAGTGACTGGATTCCACTGGCTGCACTTCCGATTCCTCCGGTAAGCTGGCTTGCTCCGGATACCAGGCTGGAGGCACCGTTTCTTAAGGAAAGAGATGCGACCGATAACTGATTTGCACCTTCAAGAAGGCTGGAGTCATTCTTTGTAAGTTTCGTAAATCCTGCATTCAGCTGTTTCATTCCTTTTGCAACTTCCGGAAGATCTTTTGTCGCTGCCTGAAGCAATGAAGCGTCGTTCCCTGCACATACGGAATCGCGAGGTTGATCCAGATGGACAGCTCGATCACCAGTGTCAGGATCACCGGAAGTGTGATCGACTTGAAGTTAAACAGAAGGATTGCAAATACAAACGCGATCGCCAGGGTATTGACCCTGCTGTTATCCTCTGTGATCGTTTCTTTCAGATCCCTGGTACTTGCCAGGTCGCCTGCGATCCTGGCCTCATCGCCATAATATTTCTCGCAGATTTTATAAACTTCGTTCAGTTTTTCTGTCCATCCTTCTTCGGATTCCTCAGTGCTTATAGTCACTACAAAACGGCTGTAATTCTCTGAATAAAGCTGTGAAAGTGAATCCGACGGAACAAAGCCGTCCGGGATCGTTGAACCTACACTGTCTACATAGGAAATGACAGAAGTCACATTTTCATTGTCTTTTAATTCTTCACTCAATGCACTTTCTTTGCTTGTATCCCCTTTCGGCACCATGATGACGAGAGGGTTGGACGCGCCATATTCCTCTTCAACGCTCAGGAGGTCGCGTCCCATCTGAGTGGCATCCGTGCTGTAAATACGGCTGCCG
>NZ_FR886740.1:0-11651 GCF_000436615.1 Blautia sp. CAG:237 | reverse complement strand
CGGCTGCCGCCATAGAGGAAAGAGTTTCCCCCCTGTGCAATGAAGCACGGAACCGCAATCACCACTGCAATAAGAAATGCAGGTATGCGGAGTTTCATAACAGTGCCGGCAAACTTATGAAAGTCCGGAAAAAAGGCCTTATGCTGAGTCTTATCGATCAGTTTATAAGTACTGATCCTGTTGACTGTTTTACTGCCGCCACCATAGCGTCCTGGACATCCTTGCCTTCTGCTCTGTTTTCGGCAAATCTGTGAAGAAGGAAGATGGAATAGTCCATGGAAACTGCAAGCTGCAGAACACTTCCCGCTGCATTGGTAACGAAAGAAATCTCTCCAAACAGCAGGTTTGTTCCTCTGTTCAGCATGATTGCGATACCGATTGTGATCATAAAAAGTACTGGTTCAAACCATGAATTCGTTGTCAGAAGCAGTACGATAAATGTCACCGGAAGGACAAACAGCATGATCTTCTGGATATCTGACGAGGTGTGGAACGGTGACAATGCATCTGTGACTGCTGTTCCTGACATAGAATTGTCATCCCCGATAATGTCACGGATCTCATCAACTGCTGCCTTTTTTTCTGTTTCATCGTCAACTACCGTGATGGAATACAGGGCATCGGAATCTTTGTACCACTCATCGATCGTATCCTGGTCTGCATTTTCCAGTGGTTCATAGATGTCCACCACATCATCCAGCCAGTTGACCTCGTCTACTCCGTCGACCTGCTCCAGTTTCTTCTTATAATCCAGTGCCTGCGGGATCGTCACATCGTGGATGACTACTCTCATATTTGGTACAGGCTGGCTGTATTCTTCAAAGGGAAAAAATCGAAGTGTACAGCGCACACAGGCACTGCTCAAAGACGGGCTTACAGAGCTAATGCAGACCAAACCGGTACAGAATATCACAGTCCGTGAACTGACAGACTATGTCAATCTGAACCGTGGAACCTTTTATCTGCATTACAGGGATATCCAGGATCTTCTGGAGCACCTGGAAAATGATATACTGGACGAATTTATCGAAATCACCAACGCCCCCCAGCCACAGGATATGAAGGGTAAATCTTTCCCTCTGATCTGTGACCTGTATAAATTTCTGGAAAAAAACTCCGATTTCGTAAAACTTGTTCTGGTCAATAACCAGGAACAGAATTTTATGAATCGGATCAAGGAGATTATCCGGGAACGCTGCGTGAATGACTGGGACGAGATTTTTGCCAATGCAGATCCCAGGCTGAGCGAGATCTACTCTTCCTACGTCCTCTCCGGCTGTATCGGCATCATCGAAAACTGGATCCGAAATGGCACCCGCCAGAGCCCGGAGGAACTCGCACACTATACGGAGGATATTATGCTAAATGGATTGAATGTACTGAAATAGATGTATTATGTTACTATTCACAGGTAGTATCCCGCGAGGCGTTTTGCCATGAATATGGCAAAATCCCGAGACATACAGGGCAAAATGCCATCACCGAAGGTGATTTGGAATGCATTTTGACCAAGTTACTGTGAACGGAGTGAACAGTAACTGTATTATCACTCCGTTCACGGTAACTTGAGTATCCAGACACAAATTTGCTTGTGCATAATATATAATAGAAGTATACTTAATATAAATACTACTCTCTAAGGAGGATTCAAGATGAAAAAGAAGAAACTAATCTGCGGTCTTTTATCTGCATCCATGGTACTTACAATAGGCGGTCTTATCTCTGTTTATGCTGCGGACACCGAAACCCTTGCTGATTATCCGGAATATAAAGAAATCGTGCAGAAATATTATGACGGTGCTTCTGCCGCATGGAATATCAGCCAGTTTCAGGAAAATAATCTCTGTTATCTGGCAGGATATTATTCAGATATCAATAAACTCGGATATTTTCTTCAGGATATTGATAATAATGGTACCGCAGAACTGTTTATAGGTGCCATTGACGATGGCACTGACAGTTATGAGGGAATGTTTTTTGATATGTACACCCTTGTTAACGGAAGGCTTTCTCTGGTCACTACCAGCGGTGAACGCGACAGATATTATCTGTGCAAAGACAACACTATAGCCAATGAAGCTTCCGGCAGTGCTTTTCTGTCCCTGTACCATTATTATACTTATACTGACGGACAGCTGAACTTAAAAGAATCCGTGGTCTATGATGAAGAAAGAAATCCGCAGAATCCGTGGTTCTTCAGCACAACAGCTTCAACTGAGTATAATGCAGATGAATTTACTTCTATTTCAGAAGCAGATGCAGCTTCTATCAAGAATAAGTATGAATATGCGGAACTTCCGTTTATTTCACTGGCAGATATGAAATAGTCAAAATTATTCACATAAAAAGCCCCCACAAATCGTTTTCTCACGTTTTGTGGGGGCTTCTTAGTATATTATAATTATCAGTTCTGCTCTACAATATGTCTTGCTACGTAAATACCACTTGCGGATGCGTGGGACAGGGAGTGGGTGACGCCACTTCCGTCTCCGATCACGTACAGACCTTTGTGGCAGCTTTCGAGGTTGTCGTCGATCTCAACTTCCATGTTGTAGAATTTAACTTCCACGCCGTACAGAAGGGTATCATCGTTTGCAGTTCCCGGAGCTACTTTGTCCAGGGCGTAGATCATTTCGATGATGCCGTCCAGGATACGTTTCGGAAGTACGAGGCTTAAGTCTCCAGGTGTTGCTGTGAGAGTCGGTGTTACGAGGCCTTCCTCAACACGTTTCACGGTACTTCTACGTCCGCGGACAAGGTCGCCGAAACGCTGTACGATAACACCGCCGCCAAGCATGTTGGAAAGTCTTGCGATGCTTTCGCCGTATCCATTGCTGTCCTTAAATGGCTCGGAGAAATGTTTGGAAACAAGAAGTGCGAAGTTGGTGTTATCGGTCTTTTTCTCATCACCCTCATAGCTATGTCCGTTTACAGTGATGATGCCGTTGGTATTTTCGTTTACTACGATTCCGTTCGGGTTCATGCAGAAAGTACGGACGTTATCTTCGAATTTCTCTGTACGGTAGACGATCTTGCTCTCATACAGTTCATCTGTCAGATGTGAAAAGATAACTGCCGGAAGTTCCACGCGGACACCGATATCCACACGGTTGGATTTGGTCGGGATGTTCAGATCTTTACAGACAGTCTCCATCCATTTGCTTCCGCTTCGTCCTACGGAAACGATACATTTCTTACAGTCGTAAGTTCCTTTTTCGCAGATCACACGGTAACCGTCTTCCAGGATCTCCAGTTTCTGTACCGGTGTGTCGAAGTAGAAATCTACATGATCTTTCATTGCATTGTACAGGTTCTCAAGAACGATATAATTGATATCCGTTCCCAGATGACGTACAGATGCATCCAGAAGGTTCAGTTTGTTCTGCAGGCAGAGTTTCTTAAACTTGGTTCCTGCTGTGGAATAAAGCTTAGTTCCCTGACCACCGTATTCCATGTTGATATCATCAACATATTTCATCAGCTCGATTGCCTGGCTTTTACCGATATGCTCATACAGAGTTCCACCGAAATCGTTGGTGATGTTATATTTTCCATCAGAGAATGCACCTGCACCGCCAAAGCCGCACATGATAGAACATCTCTTACAGTTGATACAGTTCTTTATCTTCTTGCCGTCGATCGGGCATTTTCTCTTCTCAAGGGAGTATCCCTCTTCAAAAACTGCCACTTTGCAGTCCGGCTTTTCTTTCATTAATTCATACGCTGCAAAAATTCCTCCAGGACCAGCGCCGATAATGATTACATCATAGTTCATGCCTTATCCTCCTTGTAAGCATTACTTCCCTTTTTGTTTATATCCCTCATCCATATACAGCAGAACCCACAGTCCTGTTGCATAAAAAAAGCTGTCGCAGAATTTCTCGTGACGGATCCTGTCACTTCCATTCATTACGGCAGTTGGAAAAATGGTTACTGTAATCTTTAACGTTAATCATATTCCTAATCTATACTACAGGATTGCCATCGCTTTGTCAAGTGTTGTTTTTGTATGAAAATCAGATGTTTTTCCGTAAAACACAAAAACACTGCCATTTTCAGACAGTGCTTCCGCTTAATTTAAAAGAAAGATAAAGAAATTCAGATAACCTGCAAAAGTCAGCCATACAAGATACGGGATCATCAGGTATCCTGCGTTCCTGGAGATATCCGAAAATCCTTTCGTGCAGAGGTACACCAGATACCACAGAAGCACAAGCCATACAAATGCAAAGAAATACCATCCTGCATTAAAGAAAAATACCGGCCACAGGAAATTTACTGCAAGCTGCACTCCATACAAGAACAGTGCTCTGTTTCTCTTTTCTGTTTTCGGCGAAATTGCCACAAGGTAAGATGCTGTTCCCATCATGGCAAACAGTCCTGTCCATACCACAGGAAATACCCAGCCCGGCGGTGTCAGAGGCGGCTGTTTTAATTTTTCAAACGTATCCATGCTTCCCTGCGTAAGAAATCCCGAAACCGCCCCAACTCCCAGCGGCACCGCCAGCGCGGTCAGCAGAGTTTTTGTTTTTTTCTTCAAAAAAATTCCTCCTGTTCTCATCATCACTGTCTAGTGTATGAAGAACAGAAGGAATTATGCGTTTCCAAAATTTTATTTACATTTTATGCTTCTCTGCTTTGAAGAATGCTTTGGTTTCTTTCGCAACGACTCCGCTCAGTGCGAACAGTGCGATCATATTCGGGATTGCCATCAGACCATTGAAGATATCTGCGATAGTCCATACAGCACTTACTGTCATGTATGGTCCGATGAATACTGCAAAAATATATAACCAGCGGTATACGATGATCTTCGTCTTGTGTCCGTTTGTCAGGTATTCGAGACAACGTTCACTGTAATAATCCCATCCAAGGATTGTTGTAAATGCGAAGAATACGAGGCAGAGCATCAGTACAAACGCTGTGAACTTGGCCGGAAGCGGAAGTCCATGCTGGAATGCATAGGTAGTAACCTGTACACCCTCGATTCCCTCTACCTGCCATGCACCTGTCAGGACGATGGAAAGTCCTGTCATGGTACAGATCAGGATCGTATCAATAAAAGTACCTGTCATGCTGACAAGACCCTGACGTACCGGCTCTTTTGTCTGCGCTGCTGCTGCCGCGATCGGAGCGCTACCAAGACCTGCTTCGTTGGAAAAGATTCCTCGTGCAACACCTTTCTGCATTGCTACGATCATAGAACCAACAACACCACCTGTCACTGCTTTAGGATTAAATGCCGCTGTAACAACAGTTACGATTGCATTCGGGATCTCTGTAATGTTGCAGATGATCAGGGCAACGCTGAAGATGATATAAATTACTGCCATAAACGGCACGATAATCTGGCTGACTGCTGCAATTCGTTTTACTCCTCCGATCAGGATCGCTGCTACGCAAAATGCAAGGATCAGAGAAGAAACAACAACTGCTACGGAATACTGTCCCAGGAATGGGATATTGATGCAGTTTGTCTTGTCCGGATCAAAGAAGTTCTGTACAGCACTTGAAATACCATTTACCTGGCTGAATGTACCGATACCAAAAAGACCTACACAGACACCAAAGAATGCAAAGATCTTACCAAGCCATTTCCATTTCGCTCCCATACCTTTCTCAATATAGTAGAATGGTCCGCCAAGACTGTGTCCGTCTTCTGCAACCACACGGTATTTTACCGCCAGAAGACCTTCAGAATATTTGGTTGCCATTCCGAAGAATGCTGCCACGATCATCCAGAAAAGTGCTCCCGGACCTCCGGCACAGACTGCTGTTGCAACACCTACGATATTACCGGTACCGATTGTTGCACTCAATGCTGTACACAGAGCTGCAAAACTGGAGATCTCACCGTCTCCCTCTTCTTCATTCTTAAACATCCATTTCAGTGCCAATGGAAGGCGGCGTACCTGAAGCAGCCCAAGTCTGCTGGTAAGAAGAACACCACCGGCTATGATCAGTACCATAAGCGGCACGCCCCAGACTTTGTCATCCACTGCAACTAAGAAATTGTTGATTGCTTCCCACATCTCAAAAAGTTCTCCTTCTGTATGTATTTTTCAGCATCATAAAAAGGGAATAAAGATAAAGAATCGTTCTCAGATAGACTGGTAAGAATCTAATAATATCAGACAATAAAAAATAGATAAAAATCAAAAAATAGAATTCAGGATGTAATTAGGTCATAGCATCCTCTGTCCTTTTGCCTGAGAGATTCAAGACGCTTGCGCGTCGCTTGCACCTTCGGCCCCTGTAATAAAACAGGCGTCTCCAGAGAAACGATCCATTTGCAGTTTGTGTCCGATATTACGGATACCTGAGAGTTTTACTCCTTCGGTGGGCATGCGCCTCTTTCCTGCAAACTTCTCCTCGTTATTGCTGTTACTGCGTTATACTATAGTGCTAAATCATAAAAAAGTCAAGAGGGAAAAAATATTCTTCCCTCTTGACTTTTTTTGGCGTTTTTTGATGTTTTATTTCGGGCTGACGATCTTACCTGCGATCGCACATGCTGCTGCCGTCTTTGGAGATGCCAGATAGATTTCTACCTTGGAAGTTCCCATACGGCCAAGGAAGTTACGGTTGTTTGTCGCCACAACACTCTCTCCGTCTGTCAGGATACCGCCTGCACGTCCACAGCACAGTCCGCATCCCGGATGTGTGATCATTGCACCTGCTTCTGCCAGAGTGTCCAGAATACCAAGCTCGATCGCCTGTCTGTAGATCTTGCGGCTTGCCGGTGTCACGATCAGTTTTACATAGTCAGCAACTTTTTTGCCCTTGAGGACTTCCGCTGCTGCTGCGAGATCCTCCAGACGGCCATTTGTACAGGAACCGATGAATACCTGACCGATCTCAGTTCCCTCAAGAGTGCTGACGTCACGGATCTTGTCTACCTGTGACGGGCATGCCATGACCGGAACAAGGTCCTCTGCACGGTAAGTTACAGTCTTGATGTATTTTGCGTCCTCATCGCCGACAAGGCTCTTCTGGAAATCGTTCAGTTCAATCTCACAGTATTCTGCTGTCTTTTCATCTGGTGTGAAGAGAGCACATTTTGCACCAGCTTCGATTGCCATGTT
This sequence comes from Blautia sp. CAG:237, assembly GCF_000436615.1. Classification (NCBI taxonomy): domain Bacteria; kingdom Bacillati; phylum Bacillota; class Clostridia; order Lachnospirales; family Lachnospiraceae; genus Blautia; species Blautia sp. CAG:237. Next base: position 4,566 of record NZ_FR886740.1, on the reverse strand, counting down.
TGACATGGTCATTCGGCTTGCCACGGACATATTCTTTACTGCACTTCCTGTGAATTCCAGTGCACGGTAAGTAGCGCCATCTGCACCGAGATCACCGATCAGACGCAGGATCACATCCTTGGACATCACGTTCTCCGGAAGCTCTCCCTCGATCACAACTTTAATGGTCTCCGGAACTTTGATCCACATGGTTCCTGTTCCGAGGATACTTGCCATCTCTGTATATCCGATACCGGAAGAAAATGCGCCGACACATCCATAAGTAGTTGTATGGCTGTCTGTACCAAATACGATGTTGCCCGGTTTGACATAGCCAGCCTCTGTCATCAGCTGATGGCAGATTCCGTCGCTTCTGTGTACGTTTTTCATTCCGTATTTCTCTGCAAAAGCATCTCCTGTATGGAAATGTCTGGTATCATCAAGCTGGCTTGCCGGAACAAGGTGATCATAGATCAGAACTACCTTATCCGGATCCCATAATTTCTTGAATCCCATTTCTTCAAATTTATCCGCAACAAACGGAATAAAAATATCATGGATCATCACTCTGTCTACATTGACTGTTACGATATCGCCAGGTTTTACGGCATGACCCACATTGTTTCTGATAATCTTTTCGATAACTGTTTCGCCCATCTGCTTCTCCTCCTTAGTCCAGTCCATTCAGTTTACGCATGGCTTTTACAAGTCCGCCGGCCTGGATGATGCTCATCAGGTTCTCCGGCAGAGAAGCGATCGGGTACTGTTTTCCATCATAGTCAACATGTTCATTCATCACAACTGTCACGGTATCTCCTTCTTTGATATCATCGTGAAGATCCGGCTGCTCGATCAGCAGAAGTCCGTTGTTGATGGAGTTTCTGAAGAAAATTCTTGCAAAAGATTTTGCAATGACGCACTGAACGCCCAGTGCTTTGATGATCTCCGGTGCCTGCTCTCTGGAAGAACCGCAGCCGAAGTTTTTGCCGGCAACAATGATGTCGCCTTTCTGGATCTGTCCAGCCAGTTCCGGACGGAGCGGGCTGAATCCATACTGTTTCATATCGTCGATTGTTTTGAGTGCCAGATACTCGGTCGGGATGATGATATCGGTATCAATGTCATCGCCAAGTACCCATACTTTACCTGTAAACTTTTCCATAATCTATGTATTCCTCACTGAATATATTGTAGGTGTTTCTGTTGTACTTTATCAGATTTCAGATGGCAGTGCGATTTTTCCTGCGATTGCAGATGCTGTAACAGTCGCTGCGGATCCAAGATATACTTTGGAACTTGGATGTCCTGCACGTCCTTTGAAGTTACGCGTTCCTGTACTGATCAGGACTTCGTTTTCACCGATAACACCCTGACAGCTTCCCCAGCATACACTGCAGTTCGGGTTCATAACAATCGCACCTGCTTCCATGAAAATGTCGATCAGGCCTTCTTTTAATGCCTGACGGTAAATTGTCTGGCTTGCCGGAACAACGAGGAAACGTACCTTGTCAGATACTTTCTTTCCTTTGATGATCTCGGCACCTACGCGCAGATCTTCGATACGTCCGTTGTTGCAGGAGCCAAGGAATGCTTCGTTGATCTCGATTCCACATGCTTCTTCTGCCGGAACAACATTGTCTACAAAATCCGGTTTTGCGACTACCGGGCGGACTTTGCTGAGGTCAAAAGTATATTCTCTTACGTATTCTGCATCCGGATCACTGTGGAATACAGCTTTTGGCTCACGTCCATGTTCTTTGAGGTATTCCATGGCTTTTTCGTCTGCTTCAAAGATACCGGTCTTTGCACCTGCCTCTACTGCCATGTTGCAGAGAGTCATACGGTCACTGATGCTTAAAGTCTTAGCACCTTCTCCGGTGAATTCCATTACCTGATAGTTGCATCCGTTTGCACCTACTTCACCAATGATGGTAAGGATCAGGTCACGGGCAGTCACACCTTCCGGAAGCTTACCGATGAGGTTGAATTTTACAGATTCCGGAACCAGTACCCAGGAAGTTCCTGTCACCATTCCATAGAGGAAGTCTGTGCATCCGACACCGGTACCGAATGCGCCAAGTGCACCATAAGAACAGGTATGGCTGTCTGCGCCAAAGATCAGTTCACCCGGGCGAACATAATTCTCGATCATAACCTGGTGGCAGACACCCTTGCCTTCCCAGAAATCAATGTTGTTTTCTTTTGCAAAGTCTCTCATCTTCTTCTGGGATGCTGCTGTCTTCGGGCAGTCAGACGGTACGTTGTGGTCAACGATGAAAACGAGTTTCTTTGTATCTGCAATGTGCGGATGGTTCAGCTTGTTTTTGTACATATCTACAGTCAGATGAGTAGTTCCGTCATTGCTCATCAGACGGTCAAGCTGTACCGTATGGATATCGCCAGGTTTGACGCTGTCTACACCGGCTGCTGCTGCGATGATTTTTTCTGCAATTGTCATTCCCATGGTTATTTCTCCTCCTTGTTCAGTGAAGCGATCAGACCGCCCTGATTCAGAATTCCCTGCATATATTCCGGAAGTTTGGTACAGGTATATGTCTTGCCGTTTGCAACTGCTGTACCGTCGGACATATGAAGTTCCATGGTATCTCCGGTCTGTACATCATCCGGAAGATCTTTACAGACGATTGCCGGAAGCCCGATGTTGATCGCATTTCTGAAGAAAATTCTTGCGAAGGATTTGGCGATGACTGCCTGTACACCAAGTGCTTTGAGGACGCCCGGTGCCTGCTCTCTGGAAGAACCACAGCCGAAGTTCTCGCCGCCTACTACGAAATCTCCTGGTTTTACTTTCTTTGCAAAATCAGGATCTAATGATTCAAATGCATGACCTTTCATCTCATCCAGGTTCGGCAGAAGCAGATACTGGGATGCAATGATCTGGTCTGTATCAAGGTCATTATGAAATTTAAAAATTGTACCTTTTTCCATAATAATGATTCCTTTCCATGTATAACTATTCATTTTCTCTCTATTCTACCACAAAATCCACCATTAGCAAAATGGATATTTATAAGAATTATGCATTCGATGCGAAACATTATAAAAAAGCCTGGCCTTCATCTCATGTTCTATCGTGAAAGCCAGACTTTTTAAATTATACTCTCTATATTACTTTATGCTGCAGCCATTTGCGACTGTGGAATCTCCAGGTAAAAATAATACTGCGGACAGTCCAGTCTGCAAACATTCCGATCCAGACTCCCATCGGTCCGAAGCCCATGACTCTGATCAGAAATACACAGAGGCAGAATCTGCATGCCCACATCGTACAGCAGGATGTGATCATGGAAAATTTCACATCTCCTGCCGCACGGAGCCCATACCCCGGAACAAATGCCATGGTCCATACAAGCGGTTTCATGATCGTGATCCACATCACCATATGGAAACACATATCTGCACTTTCTTTTTCCATGCCTCCAAGGATCGTGACTGGTTTTGTCAGTGCAAATACGATCAGGCAGCTTGTCAGTACTACGATTTCTGCAATTACGCAGAGCTTCTTTATGTAGTAGACTGCCTCGTCTTTTCTTCCTGCGCCGAGACACTGACCGACAATCGTCATCAGACCTACCCCTACACCGATCGCTGCAATACCATTCAGGTTTTCCAGAATGTTTGTCATTGCCTGTGCTGCGATCGCTGCTGTTCCCAGAGTAGATACCGTGGACTGGATTGCCAGTTTACCCAGCTGGAACATACTGTTTTCAACACCGGATGGGATTCCGATTCCGAGGATTCTTTTTATCATGGACCAGTTCGGACGGATCTTGAAATAATCACGTACTACGATCTCCTGACCTTCCCTTTCTTTTCGAAGCTGGATCAGTACTACTACCGCACAGAAAATACGGGAGATCAGTGTAGAAAGTGCCGCACCTGCTACTCCCATGTGGAAAACCCAGATCATAATGGCATTTCCGGCGATATTCATCACATTGGAGATCATGGAAATGGTCATAGGACCTCTGGTATTGTCCTGCGCACGGAAAATAGATGCTGCTGAATCATACGCCGCGATAAACGGGAAGGACAGGGCTGTATAAAAGAAATAAATTTCTGATGCCCTCATAACTTCCGCTTCGACTGAGCCAAAGATCAGTCTCAGAAGTGGTTTCTGGAAAACAAGGCAGATCAGACTCACCGCTACTGAAATGGCTGTGATGATAAACAACACCTGTCTTGCAGATTCATTTGCTTTTTCTTTGTTTCTCTGCCCGATATACTGTGCACAGACGATCGCACCGCCTGCTGCCAGTGCGGAAAATGCCTGAATGACGAGCACATTGATGGAATCCACCAGCGATACCGCCGAGATTGCCGCCGAACCGACATTACTCACCATCATGGTATCCGCAGTTCCCATGATCGAGTTCAACAACTGTTCCAGCACGACCGGAATAAGTAGATTCCGGATCATGCGATTCGTGAACATATGCTGTTGCTGTTCCATTTTTCCACCTCAACTTCCCCATAAAACAATTTGTAAAAATTACCGGCGGTCATGCCGCCTCTGACATTATGTTCCTGTGACATGCTCCCACCACTTAAATCTTACAGATTTTG
>NZ_FR886739.1:0-643 GCF_000436615.1 Blautia sp. CAG:237 | reverse complement strand
TTTCCAATGATCCGAAATATATTACCATTGAATAATCAGTAATTGATTTGATCAGATTCCCGTCAGACAATATCTGACCGCTAAAAAGCTCGTGGTGCTGCCCGGAGACTTCGGGCAGTACCCTTAAATATAGATTTGCAGGCAACAGTCGAAAGACTTGTATATAGATTTTTTATCATAAAAGGAGAGATGACTTATGTTAATGCCTAGTATTTTTGGAGAAAACTTATTTGATGATGATTGGATGAACTTCCCGTTTAACGATGAGTTTTGGGGCAAGAAGAATCCGCTTTATGGTAAACATGCACAGAACATGATGAAAACAGATATCCGTGAAACAGACGGCAGCTATGAACTGGATGTCGATCTTCCGGGATTTAAGAAAGATGAGATTAAGGTTCAGCTGAAAGATGGTTATCTGACACTGGCAGCAGCCAAGGGTCTTGACAAAGATGAGAAAGATAAAGAAGGCAATTACATCAGACGTGAACGTTATGCAGGAACCTTAAGCAGAAGCTTCTATGTTGGTGATGCAGTCAGCGAGGAAGATATCCACGCGAAATATGAAGACGGTATTCTGAAACTTTCCGTTCCGAAGAAAGCACCGAAAGCCGTTGAGAAAAATGGTTACATCGCAATCGAA
>NZ_FR886738.1:7405-30942 GCF_000436615.1 Blautia sp. CAG:237 | reverse complement strand
TATCATCGATTCCGTCTTCTTTGTACTCATAGTAGATCGGAAGGTTTGCAAGATGTGTTTTGAATCTCCAGTCAGAGGATCCGTCCATACCTGCAGATGTGAAAGCACCTTTGATTCCAAGCTCGTCCTTTCTTGCCTGAATATCATCTGCTACTTTCTTCAGATCATCGTAGCTCTTGATATCATCCAGAGAATATCCTGCTTTTTCAAGTAAGGTTTTGTTTGTGATCAGACCATAGGATTCGATTACATATGCGATACCATCTACAGCATCTCCGTCTTTGAGCTCGTAAGTATCAGAGGTAAGTCCTTTTGTGATCTCTGCATCTGTCAGATCATAGCAGTAATCTTTCCAGTTCTTAAGTCCAACCGGTCCGTTTACCTGGAACAGTGTCGGAGCATCGCTCTTTGCCATTTCAGACTGAAGTGTTGTCTCATACTGTCCGGATGCTGCTGTTACAACTGTTACTTCTGTTCCTGTTTCTTCAGTGTAAGCTTTTGCCAGGTTCTGCCAAGCTTCATCTGCTTCTGGTTTGAAGTTCAGATAGTAAACCTTTCCGCCGTCTGCTGCCATAACCGGTACGGACGGGATCATGGTTGCTGCTGTTAATGCTGCCATTGCCATTGCTGTGAGTTTTTTCATTTTCATAGTACTTGTCTCTCCTTTTTTTGTAGATTTTGTTCTCTTTCAACCTGTCTTTATTATAGATTTGTTAGTATTTTTATACTATGATAAAAAATCAAGAAATATGTTGTTTTTTCAAGATATAAAAATATAAAAAAATTGATGTACATTTTACAATTCATGCACATCAACTTCATCTTTTTGTTGAATTTCATTCAACACCCATCTTCCGTCTTCACGTATAAATGTCCAGTATTCATAAAACGACTCCGGAATCTTTTTTCCACGAACAACCTCTAATGTATCTGTATTGATATAATATCCAATCATTCTTCCATGAATCAGATAAACAATACTGGCATCTTCTTCACCTTCATCATCCCACACAGATACCGGAGTCACACTCAGGAGCTGAACTCGTTTCTGTATTGGCTTTTCATGTTTAACCTTCATCCATTCAAGTTTTGTAGTCCAACTTTGGGCAAGACTTTTACTCAGATACTTTTCTGCATAAGATGGATCCAGGAGCCTCCAGCATTCCTGAATAACAAAATATGCATTCTTCACATATTTTTGCATTTCTTTTGCATTCCAGTCTTCGCCCGGCTTTTCAAATTTCTTCATTTTTTGAAGACTTTTGTATTTTGCCTTTTGAATATAGCAATGAAATGCAATCGTTCCAGCCCCGGCAAAACATGCCATTGCCATCCAGCCAACTATCGTTTGCGACCATCCACCCGGACTCTCGTCATCCGTATAGTTTGATTCATTATTATAATGATATGTTCCACCGGAACTTCCCCCTGAACTTCCTCCTGAAGATCCGCCGCCGGCCCTCGCATAACATGTAATTGAAAAGCACAGACAGCAGATACATGCGAGCAGTATACAACAGATTCGTCTATGTCTCGTCATCTTTTTATTCGCTCTTATTTTTCTTTCGTTTACGGGAGATCAGACCAAGAAGGTTCTCATCTTTGGTATCGGAAAGATCATCATCGGTTACGGTTGGCTTGGATACTACGTACGCTCCTCTGGCGGCCGGCGGATCATTCTCCTGCTCAGTCATCTCTTCTGTCGACTCGTTCAACGGAACCTCTTCTTCTCTCACCTGCACAACATCGAGGGATTCTTCCATCTCGGAAACTTCCCTGTCATAAGCATTGCTGTCGAAAGGTTCTTTATCAGAAGTTTCTTCCTCACTGTCAGATAAATCGTCTGCTGGCTCTGCCTTCCTGCGTGAGTTCCACGGTGCGTATTCCGGTACGACCGGTTCTTCTGGCTGTGCAGAACTTTCTGCATCATCAGATATGATCTCGCTGTCTGCATCGACTGCTTCTGCTTCCTGTTTGAGTTCTTTCAGACCGTGACGGAGGAGGATCAGGTAGATGAGGTCTACTACTCCGTTGCAGAGGAAGATCCAGCCTGCGAAGATCACGGTGTATTTCACCATGGTGAATGGATTGATCACCAGGGAAATTCCGAGGCCGATGAAGATGAGGCTTCCGATCAGGAGGAATTTCCAGGCACCGCTTCCTCGTTTCTTAAGTTTAAGACTTCCTTTCAGGCTCCAGATGCTGTCTACGAGGATGAAGGTTCCAAGCAGGATCGGCAGGAGCTTGACCACGATCTGCGGGTTCATGAAGAGGAAGATTCCGATAACCATGAGAACACCGCCAGAAAAAAGATCCAGGATCGTAGAATTCAGTTTTTCCAGAATATAGATCAGGATATGATAAAATCCTACAAGAATCAGCAGAATTCCAAATATAAATTTACAGATTACATTGATCGTGTTCACAGGCATAAACGCCAGGCACGCTCCAAGGGCGATATATATGATCGAGGTTACAATCTGCCCTTTTAAAAAGTTGTTGATTTTTTCCCACATGAGACTTTCCATGCTCCTTTCATCCCGATAATAAGATTTCTACAGACAGTATACCGTTTTTTGAAAGACTCGTCTATAGACATCTCTGGATGAATGTCCATTTTATAATGGCAAACCTGCAGCGGACAGTCAGACAAAAACAGACCGGAGTCTGTGGAAGGCTCCGGTCTGAATGCTGCATATATTATTTTACGGTTACTTTGATCACATAGGATTTCTTTCCTGATCTTACTGTGATCTTTGCGGTTCCTTTCTTTTTGGCTGTGATAATGCCAGTGGAAGAAACTGCCGCAATGTTTTTATTTGATGTTGCATAGGTTACTTTGTCTGTGGAGGTCAGTGGACTGATCACTGGTTTCAGTGTTGTCTTCTGGCCTTTTTTGAGAGTCATGGATGATTTCAGACCGCTGATCTTTGTAGTGGTGACTTTGCCAGACTGAACTTTGACATTCAGGGTTGCTCTCTTTCCACTCTTTAAGGTTACGATGATCTTCGCACTTCCATTACGGTTCTGCGCCCTGATCAGACCGTTTCTGTCTACAGTTACGATCTTTGTATTAGTGGAAGCCCAGGATTTGACAGAGTCTCCGTTTGCCATGCTTACTCTGACCATTCTGGTTGCCTGTTTTCTCTGCAGAGTGATGGCGGTTGTATTCAGTTTAATGGTTGCTTTGAGTTTGCTTCCATGGTATCTGGTCTGTGTGTGTTTGCAGTATACGCAGTATCCGACCTGTTTCTCCGGCTGGAATACCGTTGCTTTTGAAACAGTCTTCCATACATATTTCGGTGTATGTTTCAGTTTCGGAATTGTTTCTGTCTTTGTCGCACCGCAGACTGTACAGGTATAAGTCTTCACACCTGTTGCTGTATAAGTTGCTTTCTTTGTCACTACACCTTTGTCATAGGTATGTTTATTTGTCTTTGCGATCTCTTCTGTCTTTGTTGTTCCGCAGACTGTACAGGTGTAAGTCTTTTCCCCTGCTTCTGCGCAGGTTGGCTCTTTTGTTACTTTTCCTTCATCGAAGACATGTTCTTTTGCTTCAAACTGGGCAAGTGGAGCAACAAAATATGTGTATGGTGTTTTTGTTACTGTGAGCTGGTAGTTTCCGGCTTTGTCTGCTTTGATGGAAGCTACACCATCTGCGTCTGTTACAAATTCTGCTGTCTCATTTGTATCAAGATTTTTCAGTTCCACAGTACAGCCTGCTTCTGCAGACGCACCTGCTGACATCATATTTCTTCCATAGAGTACTGCCTGGAATTCTTTTCCGGCACAGATTTCGGTCGGAACATCCTTAAAGTACATGAACTCGTCGCTCCAGCTTGTTGTGTCTGCAAGCAGATAAATACTGAATTCATCACCTGAATGCAGTACGGTTGTATTTGCGACAGTTCCCATACCTGTTTCATCTACCGGATATTCGTTATTTACATAATAGCCGACATTTCCTGTTGTATCTTCAAAAACGGTATTGATCCATCCGTTTGTTCCCACGTTGAGATATCTGGACGGATCTGCATCAAATGCTTCTCCATACATTGCTTTGTGCAGTGTGTATAACGCATCTACTACAGTTACCTGATTCTTCATTGCTTCTGGTTTTTCGTATCCATAAGCAGCTGCGTCTTTTGCTGTGACAGTAAGATCCCGAAGGCTTGCTGGCTGGTTTGCCATATTGACTCTGATCTTAACCTCGGCAACGGCTGTATTCTGTGCATCTTTTGCTGTATCAACAGCTTTCTGAAGTGCCTGTGTAGCATCACTCAGTTCCTCTTCTGTTACATTTTCTTTGTTCAGAACTGCTGTTGCTGTGTCAATAGCTTCCTTAAGTGTGGCCTTTGTTCCTTCCGGATATTGACCTGCTTCTGTTCCCTCTGTCATTCCATCCAGAAGTGTCTGTGCCTCACTGATCAGTTTCTGAAGACCTTCTGCTGCGGATTTGGTACCTTTGATGGTAACGGTTACAGAAACCGGCTGTTTGTAAAGTTTCTGCAGGACTGCATTATCCGGATGTTTTGCAGCAGCTTCTCTGTAAAGTTCACTGCTGAGTACAGAAGAAATCGTAATCTGTGTGTCGGTTTCTCTTCTTGTTACAACAAGGTTCTCATGTCCTACTACTGCATTATTGGAAGATTTGAATTTGTTGTATCCTGCACCTTCCATTTCCCATGGATCTGTAAACTGATCGTCCGGAATAATACCCTTGCCGGTCTTGTCATCAAAATTATAGATCCATTTCGGATTTCCGTCTTCTCCAAGAATCATTTCCTGGAATGGATGTAGATTTCCTGTGATGGAATCTTTGTCTGCATACTGTCCGTCATTGATTCCGTCAAAATAATGAGCCTTTGCCAGTTCCATCAGATTTAACTGATCCTGAACTTCTGCCTCTGTGATTGCTTTGACTGTAACCGGAATCTTCTTGGTCGCAGTTACTCCATCACGGGTAAAGGTCACGATCAGATTTGCGTTAATATCATCATTAGAGGCAAAACGATCTACAGCAGCTCTGTAACCATAAATTGTAATGGCCGCATTATCTGAAGTTACTGTGATTTCTCTGTTATTAAATACATTTTCACCATTCGCATCTGTGATCCTCGTGTATCTCGGAAGCTGAAGATCTGAGGTACAGTTTGCCAGATCAACTGCTCCTTGTGTATTAGAGTCTGTAATCTTATCTGCTGTATAATATTGGTCAAGAATTGCCCGAAGTTCTTCTTCGGTAGGTTTGGTTATGCCGGTACCTTTGACGGTTACTTTGAACTCTTTTGTCAAAGTTGCAAAATCAGATACTTTTTCTACATATCCGTTCAACAGTCTGTCATTTGCATTAAAGGTAGCTGTCAGGGTCACTTCTTTATCTTCCTGCTGCGGAGTAACCACACCTTCTTTTGCATCAATCAGAGAACCCCAGCCGGTGTCTTTGAAGCTGATTACGCTTTCATCAGAGGATGTCCATGTAATCTTGGACCATGCAGTGTTTACACTGCTGCTCATGCACTGTGGAAGTGTCAGATTTGAAGTTACTTCTGCCGCATCTGTATTGGAACCTTTGATCTTGTCCCAGGTAAGATTCTCCTGATCTGCTGCCATCTGTGTATTAAAGTAGTCACGATCCCAGCCGATGGTTGCTCTGCTTTCAGCTGTTTCTGCCTTTGCACCATTCTTCTCGAATACAAAAACAAGGTTTATATTTTTGGAATTGACTGCTGTAAATGAATTCGGTGCCTGTGCATAGTAATGAATAGTTCCATCTGTTGCAACGGTGTCTGGGTCATCACTGGATTTGACAGAAACCGTCACACCTGTTGTATCCATGCCAAGTGCCTCGATTTTGGTCTTAACAAGATCACAGATATTCTTGCAGGATGCAAAATCCGGACGGAGTGTTCCCACTTCTTTGTCAAACTTCTCTTTGATGGCATTTACGGTTTCTACATCTGCCGGGTCAATGCTTGATACCATTTTGACATCAATGGATACATTCTCGTCATCACCGGATGGTGTATAAGTAGCTGTTACATCTTTGTAGTCCGAAGCTTTGACAGTATAGGTGTAGGTCACGCCTTTTTTCATGGTGTAGCTTCCATCTTCGTTTGCTTTCAGCTCTGTTGTTTCTGTTTCGTCCTCATCCCACGGATCTTCCTCTTCATAGGTTACCTTGATGGATGCATTCTCGATGGCTTTGCCGTCATTGTCTACCGGATTGAATTTTACATTATAATCTATAATATTTTTTTCCAGCTGAATATCAATGGTCTGGTCCCCGGACGGTGTGAAGGAGCTGCTTGCAGTTTTGTAATTTGGCGCTTCTACGGTATAGTTGTAGGAAGTTCCATCTATGAGATTGTAGCTTCCGTCTGCTTCCGGATTTACCGTACTATAGTATCCTTTTTTGACACTCACTTTGGCACCATTGACCGGATTGCCGGATTTGTCGGTCACATTGAATCTGATGTTTCTTGTAACGATTTTCTTCAGTGTAACGGTTTTTACTGTATTTACCTCTGTTGGATTGAAGGTAAAATAGCTTTCTGTGTAGTCGTTGTATCCGTCTTTCTTGACAGTCAGGCTGTATCCTGCACCCTTTTCCATGTCATAGGAGCCGTCAGCTTTCGGAGCAACTGCATTCCAGTTTTTCTCCAGTGTTACGATTGCATCCGGAATCAGATTACCTTCCTCATCGACTACATTTATACGCATAGTATAGTTCGGTTCTGCTGCTTCTATGATAATGGTAAATTCCTGGGTTGCAAGAGCGGCTGAAGCTGCCTGTGTTTCATCGTTGATCACATCAGCGGATGTATCAGCGGAAAACAGTCGCAGCGTTGCTTGGAAGCTCTGTGCTCCCTGCTCTGCTGTTGGCCGGTTAATACGCAGACTTCCAAGATTGGCAGGTTTTTTTGTTCCGATATTCACCCATGGACAGTCACTGTTAATATACCATCCCACTCTGTAATTTGAAGAAGAGCTCTCTGTTTTAAAACGCAGGCTACTAATTTTACTACCACTAGTCGGTATTTTAAGTCCCACTGAATAAGAAAGACCATCCTGGCTTTTAACAACACCGGCGCCACCACTTGTGATAATCTTATTATTATCTACATAATTGTTTTTAAGATACTCATCTGCTGCAACTTTCGCATCATCAACGGCATCTCCCACTGCCTCTGCGCCATCGCTGAATAAAGCATCCTCCGCATCTGCTGAGAAGTCCGCATTCTCCTCATTAACAGTTACTGCTTCCTCAGAAGGTTCTTCTGCCTGGAAGTCCTCTGTTTGCGCTTCTGCACTGCCAGTATCCTCTTCAACAGAAATATCTGCACTGTCCTCCTGTGCTTCTGCTGTTTCTGCTTCTCCATCAGAGAATTCGATATCGGCAGCAAAGGTATTCGCCGGTACCGCTGTTACTGTCATCATCGCTGCCATGGAGATGGCCGACAATCTCTTTAAAAGTTCTTTTTTCTTCACTTTGCTCCTCCTTTTGTGAATTATTTTTGGCAACAAAAAACAGAGTCTCATAATATAGATGAGTCTCTGTCCTATACAACGCGCTGGTAATGCCGACTTAAAATATTTCCGCGTCAATATCTCACACAGCAAAAACAGTTCCGGAATCGCACCGGATTTCCACAAACTGACCGTCTCCGGTCAGACCACGCCTGGTTATGTCGTTGAGCCTATTATAGCATTTCTGTCTGAAAGCGTCAATTTTTTCTATATTAATTCTTGCTTTTTTCGAAAAAAAGGGCGATACTTTCATGCATTTTCGTTTTATTTATTACGTTTTTCTGTATCTGACCGGGGGAGTTTTGGCGAATCAGGTACAATATCGAAAGGTTCTGTCGGTCAGGATCCTTGCGAAGATGAGTCCCAGGGGGAGAGCCGCTATGATCAGAATCGCGGCGGCGAACCAGGAAGCGGCTGTGGCAAGTGACATTATCCCAAGATTATAAAAGCCTCTGTAGAGATACAGCCCCGGTACCATGATAACAATCGAGGGAACCGTCAGGGAGATTCGCGGATAACCCACTTTGTTTTTTATCATGGATGCCAGAAGGCCGGCTGTCAGCGCACCGATGAATGCGGCAGCGGCAGGCGGCATTCCTGCCAGATCTGCAAGTTCCAGACGGAGCGCATTGGCAGCCGCTCCGATCACTCCTGCTGATGCTGCCAGCCGGACCGGACTGTTGAACATGATCGAGAAACCGAACACTCCACAGAAACTGGTTACAAGCCTGCATAAGATCCACATCTCTGCCGGCAGGGAGAATTTAATAAAATCAACCGGCTTCAGATGCAGAAGCAGTGCCATGATCCATGCGGACATTGCTGCAACCAGAATAATGATCAGCGCATACATCAGTCTCTCGGTTCCAGAGCGCATATCCAGCTTGGCAAGGTCAATTCCGCTTGTGATAAACGGAAATCCCGGAATAATAAACAGCATGGCACAAATGTATCCCGCCTCATGCTGAATGGAAATACTGAACAATATCTCACCGATCTTCAGAAATCCGGCATAGACCAGACAGGCCATAGAGACAGAAGAAACGATGCAGAGAAACAGAGTAAAATGATGCTTTGTCAGTTTGCATCTCAGGAAATTCCCGATCCCGGCTCCTGCAAAAGCGCAGAACATCTCAATCGGACCGCCACCCAGCAGGAACGTAAATCCACAGCATGCAAGCGCCGCCGCAAATCCAAGTGTGACCGGTGAATACAGTCCGTGTATTCTTTCGATATCATCCAGAAGAGAATGCAGTTTCTCTCCAGACATGTCTTTTCCCTCGATTTCAAATTCCCGGATAAAATGCTCCAGCCGGTTCAGCTTGGAAGTGTTTACTCCGGTATTGGTAAGACACAGTGACTGTGTAAAGCCGTTTTCGCCGTCAAAACAGGTGTACTCGATCGACATCAGGCCGATATCTGCCGTACAGGTGATCCCCATGGTTTCTGCCAGCGCATTCATGGAGCTTCTGACTCTCCATGCGCCGGTTCCGCATGACAGAAGCATGATTCCCACACGGCCGATGATGGATGCTTTTTCTGTAAGACTCGCCTCTGTTACCGGAACATCTGCCCCGTTTTCATCTGTGTATTCATGCCAGGCGATATCCATATGATTTTTTCTGATGATCTGCTGCATCGTTTTCACTTCCCCGCCTGTCTGTTTATTTCAACCAGAATGTGTTCCCGGCATCCCAATCCGATACCGTTTGCAATCTCGATATTTTTTTCCATTTTTCTCTCAAAATGATGAAACGGGAGAAAAATTCCCAACGTGGCTGTATTTTTTTCTCTGCCTTCCTCATCTCTGACTCCATAGTACATCAGAGCACGCGGCAGTTCCTCCTGAAGACGCATCAGGAAATCCCACACAACTGCATAGATTCTGTCCTCGTTGATGTCCAGCTTTACGGACTCCGGAAAACGGAACATCAGGAGAATTCCTGTGTGTTTTGAAATCTTTTCGGTTACGATTTCACCACTGTCTGTATAACTGTGATTTTCCCGGAATCCATCTGCCATATACATCTGATAATCCGGTATTTCATCCTGCTCTTCATAAAGTTTGTGGAACATTTTGTATTTTTTCTCGTAAAGATGATTTTTGAATTCATTCAGAAGATTTCCTTTATCATCTGTGAGAAGAACCGGATTCTCCACACCTTTGTCATTGAACCGTATCGGAATCAGAAAAGAATTCCTCAGAAGGTCAAAAACGCTGTTGTTACAGACTGCCATGAGAAAAGCGGAAAGATCCTTATTCTCATAGGCATTGAACAAAGCCGCCGCAAAAACCGTTCCCGGAATGTCTGTCCCGGCACCTTCGCTTTCTTCTGCGGATGGTATCACCTCAAAGAAGGTGTTTTTTAACCGCTCGCAGGCATTTGGATTTGTAAGAATTCTGTCAAAAATCTGCTCTGCTTTTTCTTCTCTTGGAAATATGGTACTCATAATACCGCCCCTTTCGAGCATTATTATAGAACCGCAGAAATCAAATGTAAATTTCATCTCTTCTATATTTAATATAACCTTCTGGGCAGATCAAAACACAGCCTATTGCGATCGCCTTTATGATTTTGAACTGATCCATTCCTGTATTACAACTTCGTCAGTCTGAAGTGCTTCTGCAATCTTCTCCAGTGGAAATTTCATTTTATTCAACGCCATAGCTGTTTCTTTTGCTTTTTGCAATTCCCCCTCTTTCAATCCGGCTTCGTATTCTGCCTTTCGCAGTTTTCGTTCTTCCTCTTCTTTGTCGTATTCGAATATACTCATTGCGATCACCTCCGATTTGTTTTTTCGAAGGAATTCTGCAAGGATTCCGCTCTGGATACAGTCGTTGACTGCCTGTTCTACGGCTGTGTCCAGGTCGGTGCTTCCTGCGTATTCCCGCACTTTTGCTACATATTGGGCATATTCTCTCAGGATCTGACACTGCTCCAGTAACTGGCTGTTGTGGCCTTCGTTGATATTCAGGGTAATCACCTTTAATTCCAGGTTCGGCTCACCGGTCAGGTTTTCGTAGGATTCTGACAGGTAACTGACCCAGCTGTCTTCTTCTCTTTCGGTTCCGTTGTAGAATACAAGGAAGTTCGGTGCCGGGATCTTCTGGATGCTGGATGAATACAGGGATCTGTGGTCTACGAGCTTCTGGTATTCCCCTGCTATGTAAAAGAGATCCCTCAGCGGCATATTTGGGTTGTAGGTTGACTGGTGTTCATACAGAAACAGTCCCGTGTCCACAATAAATGCCAGATCATTCTTCATTCCCATATAGACTGCATTTTCCAGCGTCACGATCTCCAGTGCGTCCGGGTCTTCGTAGCTGCTTCCGTTTACTGCATTGTAAAGGGAAAGCAGATTTTTGCGATCAGAGAACAGCATTCGGAAAAGTTTCAGAACGTGATGTACTGTCTTTCTTTTCACTTCGAACCCCTGCTTTTTTTGTTTTGACTGGAATTTAAAAGCATGGATTTCTGAAATGATTTTAGAAAAAAATAATTAGACGGCAAAAATGCCCTGAACTTCTAAGAAATATGCTTTGTTTTATACTAGCATTCTTTCTCTTTTGGTTCAAGGCATTTTGAGGTTATTTTATAATTTTAAGTATCTGTTTATTTGCCGGTCACAATTTTATTTAACAGTTACTTTGATCACATAAGATTTCTTTCCGGATCTTACTGTGATCCTTGCGGTTCCTTTCTTTCGGGCGGTGATCACGCCTCTGGAAGAAACGACTGCCACGTTTTTGTTTGAAGAACTATAGGTGATCTTCTCCTGGGAAGTGAGTGGTGTCAGAACCGGTTTCAGGGTCAGTTTCGCCCCTCGTTTCATGGTCTGAGAAGAGCGAAGACCGGTGATCTTTTCGGTCCTGACTATGGACTTCTGCACTGTGACATTGATGTACGCTTTTTTGCCGCTTCTGAGTGTCACTGTGATTCTGGTCCTGCCGGCACGTTTTCCGGTGATCCTGCCTCTGGAATCTACCGTTGCAATATTCCGGTTGGAGGAAGTCCAGGAACGGATGGAATCTCCTCTCGCAAGCCCGCTGACTTTTACCAGGGCTGTCGTCTGTTTTACCCGTAATTTAATATTCGTAGTATTGAGCCGGATTGTCGGGGTCAGCTTCCTTCCGACGGTTCTGGTCTGAACAGTTCCCTTTGTTCCCTTTCGCTGCTGTTTCTCCGGTGCAAATACCGTTGCTTTTGATACGGTTTTCCATGCCCCGAATTTCTCCGGCACAGGGGTCGGCTTTGGTGTCGCCGTTGGTGTGGGAGTTACCGTCGGTGTCGGTGTGGAAATCGTTTCTTTTCTCTGAATGGTCAGAGTGTATTCTGTTTTCTTTCCTGTCTTTGCTGTGACAACGATTTTTACCTGCGCTTCTTCTACGGAAGCATCACTCTCAAACCAAGCGTTAAGCCGGACTGCCAGCCCACTTCCTGTCACCTTTCCACTGGATGTTACTTTACTGATGCCTTTTCCTGCTTCTATGGTCACTTCTGCAGACGGATCTGCCGGTTCTGCATAGATGCGCAGGAAAGAACTGCCCAGATAGGTGACACGGTAACTGGTTTTGTCTGCGCTGAATGCCGGTGTCAGTGCCAGCCATTTCGTACTGTCCGAATAGGTATTGCTGGTGCTGGCGGTCAGGTTCGCAAGGTTTGTATTTCCCTGGTCTTTTGTCAGATGGAGCGTATAGGTTCTGCTCTTTCCTGCCAGAGCTGCCACGACCGTAACCTCCGCGCTTCCGGAGCTTACATCTGCGGTATATGTATTTCCGGCAGCTTTTCCATTGACCGTCAGGGTGCATCCTTCCGGGGTTTTGAAATTCAGGGTTACTTTTGAGGCATTTTCTGCGGTTCTTATGGTGTACTCTGTTACAGAACGCTGGAAAGCTTTGTCCCAGGTTACTTTTCCATTGTCTGCCTGTGCAGTCACACTGTCCAGATATGCACCGTTTGTCTCGACTGCCATCAGGTAGTTGGAGTCATTTTTGTAGTACAATGTTCCGTCTCTGTCAGCGCAGATCGTACTGATGCAGTACTGCTGCTGGTCACTTCCCGGACGGAACAGTTCTTCTGCTTTTCCAGAGGTCTGTCCCGGCTCGTCTGCCAGCATATAGAGTCCGCCCGGTCTGGCATTGTAGGTAAAATACAGGTAAACACGTCCGTCTGCCTGTCCGTCCCCGTTGAAATCCTGATTCTCGTATGCAGTAGAAAGAAGCGGTGCTGCCTGCGGATATCCCGGAATCGAAACTTCATATGCCAGGGAAAGTCCTGCATCGGATTCATTCAGAACATCGAAATGATGTCCCGCATCGGCGTCAAACCGGTGGCTTTCCTGTCCGCAGACACCGACATAGATTCTTCCTTTGTATACTACCGGGGCTGCTGTTGCCATGCCACCGAGGTTGTAACTGTCTGCTCTGCCAAAGGTTCCGTCCGTATTCATCGCCACACGGTAAAGGTAGCCGCCTTTTGTTGTAAAATAGACGTATCCGTTGTTATAAACTACGGTGGAACGGATGTCTCCGTTAAGTCCTGTCAGTTTGTCCAGAAGGAGACCTGTATGGGTGTTGACAGAATAGAGGATTGCCGTGCTGGTATAGTTTTTTTCTCCGGAACCATCATCGGAGCCGAATACGAGATAATCGCCGGACGCATAGGAGCCTGCCCAGTAAAAACCGCCTTTGTGGTTGTATTTCCAGGTACAGTACTTGGTTTCATCACCTTTTGACGGATCCTCATCGGTCACGGAAAGGCAGAAATAAGAGCCTGCCGTGGTCTCGGAATTCCAGGTTCCTGTGTAGATATATCCATCTTTGTATGTGATCGGAGAGAGGGTCTGGCCACCCAGCGATTCACTGATCCAGACGGATCTGAGAGTGGAAGCACTGACTGCCTGAATCTGGCCGCCACCGATCTGGGCGAACAGCATTCCCTCTGCATAGGTAAGCGGATTCAGCGCATAGATCATATTTCCGTTGAGCGGTTCACTGGTTGCTACAATATCTCCTGTATTTTTGTCGAGTTTGTAGATAAACTGTCCGGATGCCACATACAAATAGCCTCCCAGGATCAGCGGTGGTGTGACAGATGCCTCCTGGCCGACACCAATGCGCATCGCCCATTTCTGCACGGTCGAAGATGTATCGGTCGGTGTGGATGTGCCTGTAATTCCGTTATTGTTCTCGCTGTTCCGGAAATTAGTCCAGTCATTGTCGGTAATCTCCGGCTGGGTGGCATCCTGTTTCTTAAGTTCTACAGTGATCTCAGCCTGTTCTCCTGCCTTAAAGGTATTTCTCTGTGAAATATAGCCATAGTGGGAAACATTCCAGGTATACTCCTGGCCTTTGATCAGGGAAGCAAATGTGCTGGCAGAATCCTGTGACGGTTCCATGCGTTCTCCGTTTTTGTCGTAAACGCTGATGACTGCATCCTGCGGTGTCACCTGAAATGTCACAGAATCGCTGAGCTGTTTCTGAACGGTGACTTTGTAGCTTCCTGTAGAGGTATAGGTTTTTTCCTGACAGTCCGGATCCGCATAGGTTCCATCCTCTTTCATCTCAAAGGCGATCTCCGTCGAATCTCCGTTCAGAGGGATCTCGATCGGATCTCCTGATGAAATGCTCTGTCCGTTTATGGTGAGACCATACCAGTTTTCCCCGAAAGGTACTGCCCTGATCTTCACCTTGTCCGTTCCGGTCACAGACACTTCGTAGTCTCTTGTCACTCCGGAGGTGTCAAAATCTGTGATCAGGTTTTTTGCCATGTCGGTATCGGTCGGCAGGTAGCATCTGATCGAAGAAAGGTCCAGTCTTCGAAGCACTACGAGTTTATAAGTTACGCTGTCGCTTTCGGTTCCTGCCTTGATGGTGTAGATGGCTCTTTTTCCATTGCCGGAAGCAAAAATATCCGAAAATGAATATCTCTGTCCGTCTGTGTATGCAGTGGCGGACATCTCTTTTGTTTCCTGTTTTCCTGACAGATTCCATGCGGAGAGTGTCACAGTGGATCCTTCCGGTGCGCCTTCTGCAAGGTTGGCACTGATCCAGAGTGCGGAAGAGTTATAGTTGGAACCATATTCTACGGTGTAGACTCTGCCGCCGAATTCTTCGTCCATGTCTTCTCTTCTGTCGAGTTTCAGAGCGTCTTTTACCCCGTTTCCGGTATAGACGTTTAAATCTGTCAGATATTCTTTCTGATCTTCGGTCTCATCTGTGATCTGCACTTCCGGTGCTTCGCTGTCATCGGAAATCAGATCATCGGCGCTGAAGTCATCGGAAGGTGCATCCGGATCCGGGGTTTCCGCAGTGTCCTGACCGTCCTGTGAACTGAAATCATCCGGCTGTTCCAGATCGACCTCTGCCGGAGCTTCCGGTTCAGACGGTGTTTCCGGCTCTGTCTGGTCTTCTTCCTGTGTTTCTTCTACGGAGATTTCCGAAGAAAAGTCAGCTTCTGCACTGAAATCTGCTCCATAGGCCGGCGCGCTTCCTGCCAGAAGTGACGCACACAGAAGACCTGTCAGCCATTTTTTCATGATCGGCTTCATAAAATAAATTCCCTCCTTATCTTTGTTTCTGTCATATCATCGGATCACTCAGTTTCTGTTTTTTGTAATGTCGTCTGGCTCCGGCAAAGAATCCGAGATACAGAATTCCTGCCAGTGCGAACACCAGAAGTGTCCTGGTCAGAAGACGCATGTGCTTCCAGGTGTGGGAGATTTTTCCCACGGTGCCGGTGGCGCTTCCGGTCTGTTTCCCGCCGGCCGCTGAACTGTCTCCCGTGCCGCCTTTCCCGCCGCCCTTTGGCGCAGAAGCTGTTGCTGCGGCTGCTTTTTTGGCTGTTTTGTCTGTTTTTGCGGTTTTGCTCTGTTTGTCTGAACTTCCGGTGTTTTTTGTGCTGTTGTTTTTGGATGCTGGTTTCTCATGGACAGTCAGTTTCTTTTTGCCGCTCTGCTCTGTGTCCTCTCCGTCCTTCTGCGTTTTGGATCCGGAAGATTTTTCTTTTGCCTGAACCGTTTTGAGCTTGTCCAGCGAGCCCTCTCCATTGTTCTGGCCTCCCGGAAGAACCGCTTCGGATTTGTTGCCGCCGTATCCCGGTCTCTGTGCGACATTTGTACCGTTACCGTTATTCTGTTGGGTCTGCCCCTTTTTCTTAATATCCGGGATCCGGATCACCAGACGGTCACTGACGTTTCCTGCTGTGTCTTTGACTACGATCACCAGGTCTTTCTGACCCTGGGTAAGTCCGGTCAGTGTGATGGTGTTGGTTCCGGCGGAAACTTCCTCGCCTGCCCCTTTGGTATCGGGTGTGGGGATTTTTGCTCCGGCTTCTCCTGCCTGGTAGTAACACATTCCTCTTTCGCTGGTCTTGTATACCACAGAGGCCTTATCTTCGGAAATCCTGCTGGCGCTGACTTTTTTGAGCACCGGAGCTGTTTTGTCCGTCAGGCTCAGGGTAAGATAATAATCTCTGGATGTCCCGTTCTGTGCGGTCACATGAACGCGGAGCTTTGCTTCTTTTTCCTGAGAAGCAAAATAAATCTTCCAGTATGGATGTTTTTCTTTGTCCTGTGTACCTTTGATGGTCTCATCTTTCTGCACGGTCGAGGCTTTGATCCCGCTGAGCGCATAGACCTTTACTGTGGCACCGGAGGCAGATTCCAGCCAGAGGTTCAGGCTCTGCCGTTCTCCGTCGTAGGTGGCGCTGTATCGGTCATGGTCTTTTTTTAATGCCGGATCCAGCTTCAGGATTCCTTTGCCGTAGGTGTCTGAGCTGGAAACATACAGATGCTTAAGCTCTGCATCATTACCGGTCAGGGAGATCCTGTACTGTGTTGTCTTTGTATCTGCTGTTATGGTTTCTGTTTTTGTCTCATAGCCGTCCTTTGAAACGGTGATCGTATACTTCTCGCCTTTGTAAAGCGCATAGATTCCACGGGAGCCTTTGATCTCCTGTCCCAGTTCATTGTGGACGGCAACGGTGGCATCTGCCGGTTCTGTATGAACTGCCGCATGTACCTTTCTGGCTGCTGCCAGAGAAAGTTTCAGTGCTTCTGTCATTCTGTTGCCGTTCTGATCCTGTACAAGCAGATAAATCTCACAGGCGGCATCTGCCGGAACGTTTACGGACTGCTGATTGTCTCCGGTCTCAACCGGACGGGCAGTGCTTTCAAAATCAAATACCGGCTGCTGGCCTTCGCGGACTGCCGAAATACAGACCTTGCCTTCCCCGTCTGCCTGATACAGAAGAACCACCTGATTGTCCGCTGTCCGGATGGCTCTGACTTCTGTGAGATGCAGCGCACATTCTTTCTGTGGCGGTGTCTCGGTCGGAGACGGAGCCTCGGTCGGCTCCGGACTTTCGGTCGGTTGTGGTGCTTCGGTCGGATCCGGGCTTTCGGTTGGCTGCGGTGCTTCCGTTGGCTGTGGTTCTTCCGTTGGCTGCGGCTCTTCTGTCGGTTCGGGTTCCGGTGTTTCCAGAGGTTCCTGAGTTGGTACCACTTCTTCTGTATTTTCCTGATTTATATCATCGGAAAGTTCAGAAAATTCCGCGACCTGGCTGCCGGAAGGTTCCTCCGCCGCACCTGCCTCACAGACCGGCACTGTTCCTGCCAGAAGCACTGCCGAAAGTGTTCCCATTACAAATCTTTTGTTCATTTACCAGTCCCCCCATGTCTCGCCATTTGTTCCGGCTCCTACGTCTGCACCTGAGTACAGAGAGAAACGGATCCGGATCTCATCTCCGTCTGCCGGAAAATATGCCGACATTCCGACATTCATATATTCTCCGTTGACAAAATACAGCCATCCGGAATCCATTGTAAAGTCAAACTCACCGAGCCAGTTGGCATCGTGTCCTGACAGCTGACAGTTGACCGCTTCAAGATGCGCCATCAGATCATCCGGGATCGCCGCGCCTGCTGTGATCCCGCCACGTCCGATCGCCTTGAGGTAAAAGCCTCCTGTCGCATCTCCGTCATTTCTCCAGTCCAGTCCACTGTTCTGTAACAGTCTCAGTACCACGGAAGAAAGCTGTTCTCCCTGATAAAAGTCAACAGAAGTCGAGGGAAGGATTGTTCCAAGTCCTACGCTTCCGGCCTCAATGCTGATGCTGACGGAGCCTGCCGGTTCTGCACCGCCTTCCTCGCCTTTGTAGATGGTAAACGTCGGCAGTGTGGTACTCCAGCCTTCTGTATCGGTTGCCTTGATATCTATGGTATTCGCATCTTCTTCCAGATCCAGACGGTACGCGAGCACGCCCTGAGAAGGCTCGCCGCTGACCGAAAGTCTCTGTCCGTTGCCATAAACTTCAAGAGAAGTAGAGCCAAGGCTGTTTCCATACCAGTCTTTCGCCTGTACATAAAAGGTACGGTAAGCGGCGTTGACGGTCTCTCCGTCTGTCAGATCTGTCGCGATCGTCGGATAACGGTCTTCGTCCTCGTCCTCTGACGGCGGCTGCGGAGTCGGGGTGACCGGTACTTCCGCACCTTCCTGATTCCGGTTGTCATCTCTCTCCGGTTCGTCCTCGTCGGATTCATGGGAATCCTCCTGGTCATTGTCATACTGAATCGTATTTTCCTCTACATCGCTCTGTATGCCGTCATCTCCCGAAGAGGTTTCCGGTGTCTCCGTTACATCTGGTTCCTGCTGACTCTGTTCATTCTGGTTCTGTTCGCTCTCTCCGTCTGTCAGGTCTGCTTCCTCTGTATTATCGGCTTCTTCCGTCTCGGAATCTTCCTGCTGTTCTTCTTCATCGAGAAGCTGTGCCTGTTCTCCCTGGGCTTCGTCTCCGTTCTGTGAATTTTCCTGCTGCCCGGCATAAGCATAGCCGATTCCCAGATAGCCTTTGAGGGAGCTTCCGGCACTGATCCCCTGTATCGGATTTTCCTGTATTTCTCTGTGATAGTTTCCAAGTCCGGCAAAAAGAACTCCTGCGAAGATCAAAAGGCAGGCAAGTCCCCAGAGTGCCGGGATGATCCTGGAAAATCTTTTTTTATTTTTTTTACTGTTTCTTTTCATGCTTACCCTTTAATACAGCCTTTCGATATACTTCATGATCCATTTCTCATACCAGCCTGTCGCTGCCTTAAGTTCTTTCTGCATGGTTCTGATGCAGGCTGCGGTTTCCCGGCGTTCTTCTCCTGATACCGGATGCGGACTGAATGCCGCCCGCTGTCCGATCACGGATATCTTTTGATACGTCTCTCTTGTCTTCTGTGAATAAAGTTTCGGTCCATGGCGGTAGAGAAGTTCTGCATATCCTGCCATGGCACGGACTGCACTTCGGTCGTCTCCGCTCTGGAATCTGTGCTTCCGGATCTGTCCTGCCCGGAATCTCAGGATCCAGACTGTCAGAATAACGATCAGACAGAATATATCAAATACCGACAGAAGCAGGATCAGGAATTTCTCGATCCCGAACAGTGCCAGTCTGAGACTCCAGTGTGTCTGGATATTTTCTTCCATCGGAGGTTCTTCCTCTGTCTCAGGAATTGCTGCCGCCTTTGCACCCTGCGCTTCCAGACCTGTCTTTAAGTCTGCTTCTTTCATGACGTTGTAATATTCCGGTGTCATTTCGACCGGAACCCAGCCGAGACCGTCAATGTAGATCTCTGTCCATGCGTGGCCGTTTTTGCCCGGAATCTCTATGGTGTCCCCGGATTTTTTGTCTCTGACATCTTCCGGTGTGACAAGATATCCTTCTACATAGCGGGACGGAATTCCATAGTAGCGGAACATCAGTGCCGCCGCAGATGCATAATGAACACTGTGTCCGATCTTTGTGTCTGTCAGAAAATGTTCCACAAAATCTCCATCCTTCGTATCCGGATCTGAAGCCGTACTGTAGGTCATGTTTTTTTCGAGGTATGCGCGGATCCTTGTAATCGCGGTATAATAATCGGTATGTCCCTGCTCACGGTTTCCTCCGTCTCCCAGTTCTGCCCGGAAAAGAGTTTCCAGGGAAGCCGGGAGGTCTGTGTCCTGACCATATACAAAGGTATTATAGTAGCTTTCCGCATCACGGTAATCGGTTCCCTCTCCTGATGCAAGGGTCTGATAAACTCTCGCGCCCAGTGTCGTGAAATTTCCGACCAGGTTTCTGTCGGTCCGAAGTGTATAGTCTCTCTGACCAAACAGTCCTTTTGCTCCCAGAGTGCTGTCGGTAAGCGGGGTTTCCCCGTCATATCCCTCCGGGATCTCTGCCAGTTCATAAGGTGTATAGAGGTATCTGCTGTCTGCCTTCTGATTCTCAACAGTCAGTGCAGATATCTTCCCTGAAAGCGTATCATCTCCGACCAGATTTCCGGCCTGTGCCAGCTGTGTTTCTGCATAAAATCCACCCTGATGCAGCCAGTAAAAAAGATTTTTCTGTTTATAGGCATCCCCGGTGGAAATGCTTTTCCATTCGGAGCCGTTATAGGTGCTTCCCACAAATCCGCGCAGATACAGAGAATCCGGATTTTCCATCGTCACGCGCAGTGCGGTATCGTCCGAAGCCGTCCAGGCTGCACATTCTTTGAGCCTGCCGTTCGGGAGTGAATTGATCTCACCTTTCTTATAGCGCAGATTCTCTATACCGGTGTGAACCTCTTCTTTTGCCTTTGCCACGATCTCCATGGAAGAATAGTCTGCTTCCGGAAGTATCTGTGCAGCCAGAAGTCCTGCCACAAACATCACGCCCAGTGCCAGAATGCCGCCCTCCCAGAAAGCCCGGGAGCTTTGCGCCCTCCCATCTGACTTCGTGGAATGTGTCAGCATAAAGTTCAGTTTCAGAAGAAGTCCCAGATAAAAAAGGAAACAGACCTTATGATCCGGTACGCCCTCTGTAAGAAGAAGGAGCGCCGGGTACAGAGCCGCACAGAGCAGGGTAAGTATACACCATCTGTACTTCAGAATGATGAGTCCCAGAACCGCCGCCATTATTCCGGGGACGATCAGAAACATTATCCGGGAGCTGTTTCCCGAGGTAATTGCTGTCGTGTCATACCGGTTCAGGTAGATTCCCGCTCTGCTGCCAAGGATATCTGCCGCGTCATTCCAGTAGAGTGCCGCTCCGTCCAGGATATTTCTGCGGAACAGCAGGAGCAGGAGCACAGCGGCCAGTGCGCTTCCGCACCGGACTGCCAGTCCCGTTTTGGGAATTCTGGCTGTGACAAGTGCCAGCAGAGTGGCCACAAAAACACTTAAAAGAACCGGCACTCTGTACACCTGCTCCGAAAAAAGCTCCAGAAACAGGATCAGCCCAAAGCCTGCCACAAGCCAGATCAGTGCAGTCTGCAGAAGGATACCTGACAGTTGTTTTCTGTATTCTCTTTTTGGGTGCTGTCCGGATTCTGTGATCCATATTTCCATGTTATGTGTTCTCCTCCGTTGTCCGGGCTGCCGGTTCCGCAGCCTATGACTGTTACCTGTCCTTTTTGTCTCAGGGTCTCCGCTTCTCTGTCATCCGGGTCCCCGGTTATGTAAATATAGTTTGCAAAGCTTTGTGTGCCGGAGTTCTCAAGATAGCCCTGTACAGCCATTCGTTTTTGTCCGCTGCTGCGAAGAAAAAGATACAGGGCGTTTTCGTAATCCTCCCGTGTCCGGACTTTCTGTATCCGGAACCTGCCTGTCTGATGGTCGTAGATTCCTGCCTGGCAGGGAATCTTCTTATCTATAAAGTCCAGAAGAACTGAGGCAAAAACTTCTGCCACAGTCTCTGCCCTTCCCGGGTCTTTGTGTTCCTGCCAGCTTTCGGCCAGGATCAGAACGGTATCATCGACCGGGTAGCTTTTTTCCCGGATCATAATGTCATCCAGCTTGCCCGTAAGCTTCCAGTGGATCTGACGGATGGAATCTCCCGGCTGATATTCGCGGATATCGTAGGTCTCGCCCGGATCATCTCCCGGACGGCTGCCGGAATAGCGAAAACTTTCCATATCAAAGCCCTCTCTGGTAAGGAAAGAAAAATCCTGCCTGTGTTCCCCCGGCATCACTACGGTACAGCCGCTCACTTCTGCCACACGTTTCACAGCCGCCACACCAAAGAAATCTCTGCATTTCCACTGTGAAAATCCAAACTCAATACAGCCGCACCAGTTACTCTTCGCCTGAAATCCCACAGTTCCGGTTTCTCTGGTCCCGAGGGAAAACGGAAGCAGGATCTCTCCCTTCTCTCCGGTAAACTGATTCTGCCAGTGCAGTGTACAGCTTCCGGATACCGGCCATATGGAATTGTTCTGCATCTTAAGGTTTCCATTAAAACATTCTGTCCTCTGGGCCGCTCTTGGAAGTTTCAGTTTCCATTCCATCTTTTTTCCGCAGAACAGAGCTGTGACTGCTGAAAAGACAAGAAGAATGCCCGAGATCATAAGAAGTACGGCAAAGATCCAGGAACCGGTATATACGGTAGCTCCTGCCATCAGAACGATCCACAGAAACCACATGATCCTGCTTTTCATCATCCTTCTACCTTCGGCTGCGGTACTTCTGCAAGAATCTCATCAAGGATCTCACGGGCGGATTTTTCCTGATATCTTGCCCTTGAATCCAGGACCATACGGTGAGCTGCCACGTCTTTGAATACCGTCTGTACGTCCTTCGGTATTACATAGTCTCTTGCGCTCATGTAGGCTGCCGCTTTTGCCATACGGCACAATGCCAGTGTTCCACGAGGGCTTAAGCCGAGGACGATCATTTCATGTTCTCTGGTCGCTTCCGCGAGTTTTGCTATATAATCCAGGACTTCGTCTGCCACATACACATCCTGCACTTCGCTCTGAAGTTTCAGGACTTCCTCTCTGGTGATGACAGTCCGCGCAAGTTCCAGCGGATTGACTTTCTGACGGTCGCGGAGAAGCTCTACCAGGCTCTGGTGATCCGGGTATCCCATGCTGAGACTGACCATAAAACGGTCAAGCTGGGATTCCGGTAACATCTGAGTACCTGAAGAACCAACCGGGTTCTCTGTCGCAAGAACCACAAACGGCTGCGGCACTTCATGGGTCTCTCCGTCCACGGTCACTCTTCCCTCTTCCATTACTTCCAGAAGTGCAGCCTGCGTCTTGCTGGAAGTACGGTTGATCTCATCTGCAAGAAGGAGGTTGCACATTACCGCACCCGGACGGTACATGAACTGGCCGGTCTGTTTCTCATACATGGTAAATCCGGTGACATCAGACGGAACAACATCCGGTGTAAACTGGATACGGTTAAATTCCATTCCCATCAGGCGGCTCAGGGCAAGCGCTGTCGTTGTCTTTCCGACACCCGGCACGTCTTCCAGAAGAATGTGGCCTCTGGCCAGCACTGCCATGATGATCTTGTCTGTAACTGCTTTTTTTCCTTTGATGATCGTCTCGAGTTCCTTCTGGAGCTGTGTTATTTTTTCCGGCAATGTCTTTTCCTCCGTTTATCTGTGATCTGTCATGTTGTAGAAACTGTTTTCTTTGTTCTGGCAGCGCTCATATGCCACCATCGCACAGAATGCCTGGTCTGTCGCCATCGGATCGCTGTCTCCGTCCTCTGTGTGGGAGAAGCTTCCGTCTTTCTGGTAATAGGTCATAAGGGTATCGTAGAGTCCCTTTCCGTCTTTCTGGAAACGCTCATCTTCATTGCAGTCAATGCCATAGGTACTCAGGGCAATGATCGTCTGGGAAACAGACTCGGAGCTCTTGTCTCCATAGGCGGTATAGCCTCCGTCTGCATCCTGTGCATCTGCCAGGAACTCTACGCCCCTGTCTATGGTGTCTTTTACGCTTTCTTCTTCCTGATACGGTTCCAGACACTGCAGCGTCATGGCCGTCAGATCCACATCTCCCTCTGTGGCATTGTCATCCAGAGAAAAACCGCCATCGGATTTTTCCTGTTCCAGAATATAGTCGAGATATTTCTTCTGAACCTCACCGTCTTTATTCGCCTGCGGATCCTGTGCATTCAGGGCAAGAAGGGCAAAAACAGCTCCGTTCAGTCCCTGAGAGACAACGGTCTCATAATCTTCCAGCGGCTTCTGGATATCATAGCC
>NZ_FR886738.1:0-7376 GCF_000436615.1 Blautia sp. CAG:237 | reverse complement strand
TCATAGCCGCCGATCTCTGACGGATCTTCCCCGATCGCACAAAGTGCCAGTACTGCACGGGAATATTCTGTATATTTGTTTTCGCTTAAGATACCGTCCTGCTCTTTCAGTTTCTTTTCCAGATTTGCACGGTATTTCTCGAAGTAATTGTCCTCTGCCTTTTCGCCGGAACGCGCCAGTGCGATCACTGTCCACTCACCGCCCAGGGAATCTGATGCGGGAGACGTCACTGTCTTCTGTTCATATTCTGCGGTTTTTGCAAGTGCCTTCTCCAGATCCGGTGTACTGCTGCCACCGCATCCTGTCATCATTCCTGCTGTTGTCAGCAGTACCAGAAATGTAAGTCCTCTTTGTTTTAATCTGTTCATACTCTGCCCTCTCGTATTCTGTGCCAGCAGAGAAGAACATCCTCTCTGCGTGAACATTCGATCGTCCAGCTTCTCTCTTTGGTAAGTGGAAGCAGGTTCTGTAGTTTCTGCCAGGGAATGGTACCCTTTCCAAGCCCCAGATGTGCATCCCGGTCACCGCAGTTATCATGGACATGAACATGCGTGACGTAAGGTGCAAGTTCTTCTGCCCAGGTGAGAACCGGAATTTCTGAATAACAATGCGCATGCCCGATATCCAGACACAGATGGAAGTCCGGATGATCTACTTTCCTGTATACATCCAGAAGAAGTTCCCAGTCCTCGTCCAGAACGTTCTCCATCACGATTTCCAGTCCTTCTCTGTGTTCCAGAAACTCACAGAAAAACCGGCTTACCTGATCTGCCCATCCTTCCCTGAAATAAACGCAGGGGATCATTCCGGAATGGTAAATGATCTTTCTGGCTCCGAGTTCCTTCCCCGCCTGATAGCACTGTGCAAACCGGGTCATCGTTACTTCACGGATCAGGCTGTCAAACGCAGCCGGGTTCAGATCCAGGAAAGGCCCGTGAAGTGTCAGCGGCGGATTCCCAAATGTATTTAATTTTTTCCTGTATGTCTGTATCGTCTCTTCCAGATGATCCAGATTGTCGGAGATGGAAAAATCAATGCTCTCCACTCCCATTCCTGTTTCCCGGATCAGTTCTTTCATTTCCTCATCCGGAAGCAGATGACTGATATTGATCACTTTCTGCCTCTTTTCAGGGCTCGACCAGCCCGTATTTTTTCTTGATGCGTTCCAGTTTCTCAAGCATCGGACGGCTTAAGAACCACAGAAAAATCACTGTTGAGATGGCATGTACCAGATCGACCGGTGCTCCTGAAATATAAAAAGCCAGAAGACTTGCCCAGGTAACCTGTCCATATGACATCAACGCACTTGCCGGATTCATGATTCCACCATAAATCAGAAACACGCTCAAAAATCCATAAATACAGAGATCCCGCTTCCGTGCTTTGAGAATTCCTTTCTGAAAAAGGATTCCCGCAAGAAAACCGATCATGCCAAATGCAAACATCTGCCACGGAGTCCACGGTCCCTGTCCCATGAACATGTTGGAAAGCATCATGATCAGACACCCGACCAGAAAACCTGCTTCCCCTCCAAAGGAAATACCGCTCAAAATCACGATCGCCGCAACCGGTTTAAAACTCGGCACCATAAAAAATGCCGCTCTTCCTGCCACTCCGATCGCCGCCAGGACTGCGATCACCATGATCTCACGCGCCTTCGGCTTTCTTCCCTCAAACATCATAAAAAAGGGAAGCATCGCCGCAACGATCACGATCAGACTGCAGACCAGATATTTTCGTCCGTGGAAAACCCTGACTGACAGATACAGAAGTAACGGTACGACCAGGAGCATCACACCCAGCGCAAACCATGTCCGCCTGCTGACTCTGCCTTCCTTCGTCATCTGCCGGATGATCAGTCCGTCTGTGGGAAGTCTGTATTCTTCTGGTTCCTCTGGCTGCTCTTCCTTCGTATCTGCTGCATGCTCCGGATGCCGGTCCTCCCAGAATTCTTCCATAAATGTATCTAATTGCTGTTCCGTAAGCATGTGATCACATCCTTTCCGGTGACAGCATCCGGAAAGAGCTGCCTTGCCATACGGTTTGCCGCTGTTGTATAGAAGTTATTTCCTGCAAAAAATTCCCTTGTATTCTGGCTTGTCACAACATTTCCCTCAAAGAACAGACCCACGCGGTCTGCATACTCTGCGACAAATTCCACATCATGGGAAATCATAAAGATCGTCAGTCCATGCTGTTTCAGTTTATTCAGAATTCTGCCGATTTCTTCCTTATATTCTGCGTCCATGCCCTTGGTGGGTTCATCCATCAGGAGGATCCTCGGACGCAGGAGAAGTACTTTGGCAAGAGCAAGTCTCTGCTGTTCTCCGCCGCTTAAGTCATAGGGATGTCGGTCCAGAAGCCCTTCAAGCCGTGTCAGGCTTACTATTCCCTCGATGGCTTTTTCCTTCTTCATGTGAACCTGATATTCCGGAGAAAGCTTCTCTTTCTTTCCACCAATGACGGAATAAAGGTCTTCCAGTACTGTTTTTTTGAGAAAAATACTCTGTGGATTCTGTGGCATCACACCAAGACAGCCACAGTATAATTCTCTGTCCTTATAAGTACGGATATCACGGCCCTCCAGACGGATCCTGCCACGGTAAGGCTGGCGCACCCGGCTTAAGAGTGACAATGTCGTACTCTTGCCGGTTCCGTTGCCGCCCACCAGTGCATAAAATTCGCCTTTTCCTACCTGAAGTGACAGATCCCGCACAACGTCCGGGCTGTCCTTCTCATACCGGAACCAGACATCCTTCATTTCTATTGCCGGTTCTCTGCCGGAAGATGGCTGCTGTTCTTTCTGCTGTGCTGTCTTCTCGGCCAGGAACCGGTCGTTTGCTTTTTGCTGAAGTTCCCTTGAAATTCCTTTTGTATGAAAGTATTCCGCCAGCCACTGCCGTCCCTCGCTGACGGTCAGGGGACAGGCCGCACTGCTGTCGGTCTCTCCGTAGATCTGCATGGGAACCGGCATGGACAAAAACATCCCGTGCTTCTGCTCCCGCAGTTTCTGACCGATCTCTGACGGTCTTCCCTCCAGAAAAACGGTTCCCTTATCCAGTACAAACACTTTGTCCGCATAAGGAATGATATCCTGCAGACGGTGTTCTGTAATGATCACAGTTGTTCCGATGTCGCGGTTGATCTTTTTGACCGTTTCCAGAAAGTCTGATGCCGCGATCGGGTCAAGCTGAGAAGTCGGCTCATCCAGAATCAGAAGCGACGGATGCATTGCCATGATCGCCGCCAGGTTCAGAAGCTGCTTCTGTCCTCCGGAGAGTTCCTCCACACCCTTGTAGAACCACTGATGAATTCCAAAATAGCTCGCCATCTCCGCAACCCGGAGCCGGATTGTTTCGTTGTCATATCCAAGGCTCTCCAGCCCAAAAGCCAGTTCATGCCAGACTTTGTCTGTTACGATCTGATTATCCGGATTCTGCATGACAAAACCGATCTCCTGACTCTGCGTCCTGTGATCGACTTCTGCAAGTTTCTCTCCCTTGAACAGAATGGTTCCGCTCGAAACTCCATGAGGCATAAGTACGCTCTTGAAATGACGGAGCAGAGTGCTTTTGCCACAGCCGCTCCTTCCACAGATCACATTCAGGGTTCCCTCCTGAATCTCCATATTTACCTGATCGAGCACCTTACTGGAACAATCCGGGTATGCAAAACAAAAGTCATGTATCTCTACTATATTCATAAGATTTTTCCTTCCTGTTCCAGTTCTTCATAAATCTGACGGTAAGTCATTCCGATATCGGTTCCTGTTTTTTTCCTGCTCTGTTTCAGTTTCCGACTCTCGTAGAGTTCCAGCATCACCGG
Organism: Blautia sp. CAG:237; assembly: GCF_000436615.1. Classification (NCBI taxonomy): domain Bacteria; kingdom Bacillati; phylum Bacillota; class Clostridia; order Lachnospirales; family Lachnospiraceae; genus Blautia; species Blautia sp. CAG:237. The sequence goes on along the minus strand of NZ_FR886738.1, from coordinate 3,551 downwards.
AAGGAAACAGAAAATCCCGAAACAGAGATAAGTTGCTCCGGCAAGCCATGGCGTAACGCTTACCGGTGCTGTACTGCCCTGCACGGTAAAGCCGGCCAGTACGATCCTCGGATCATATACCGCATAGGCAGCTCCACTGGCACAGCCTGCTGTAAACACAGTAAAAAGGCCTGCCATGAGGGTTCCAAGGCAACAGTCTCTCTTTGTAAAGCGATAGACGGAAAACGCCGTTCTTCCCCGCAGTCCATAGCCACGGCTTCGCATGGAATCCGAAGTCTCGATCGCATTTTCCAGCGACCAGGTCACAAGGATCGAAAGCATCTGAAGGCCATATTTTATCCTGTCCAGAAGTCTTCCTTCTGAAACATCTCGCCCCATTGCCTTCTGTCCGTTCCGGATAACTCCAAGCTGATTCAAAAAACGCGGCACAAACCGAAGTGCCATTGAAAGCACGAGTGAAAGTGCCGGTATGATCCGTCCGAAAAGATAAACAAATTTGTCCGTTGTCATGACCTGATTGTAACAGCTGAACCACTGGATCACGACAAACATCACGGCACCAAGTACAACACCGTATACCAGAGCCTCCAGTGTAATCCAGTTTCCGCTGCTCTCAACATAATAAAGCATTGTTACACCATAATGATTGAACATCAGATTCAGAAGTGCCACGACCAGAAGCCCCGGCAGGGTCAGAAGCAGACTCTGTCTGAGTGTCCTGCACCAGCCATTCAGCAGTGCGGCATAAAAGACAGCCCCGGCATAAGATATGCCCAGGAATACCGGATGCTGATTAAACATGGTAAATAAAAGCACCACTCCGAAATAAAAAAAGTTCAGCAGGGGGTGGCACCGGGAAAAACTGTCACTTTCCATCTTCTGCATACTGATCTCCTACATCGGAGCCAAGATTGCAGGTGTATCTCCATTCAATCTTATCTCCGTCCTCAAGCTTGTAGCTGGAACAGCCGTAATTCGGATACTTGCCGTTTACGCTGTACATCCAGCCGGAGTTTTTGCCACAGTCAAACTCATAAAGCTGGTTGATTCCCTCAACATAATAGCTCTTGTACAGCGGTGTATAACGGGATGCCATATGGATTCCCTGCTCTCCGCAGATCTGCTTCAGAATGTCAAAAACGGTTTCGCCGCTCTTAAATGATACCTGCGTTTCCTTAAGGATCCATCCGTCCTGCGGAACAAATTCCTTCTTGGTCTCCTTAAGATCCTCCATATGGTCAAGAATCGTGGAACATTCTATCGAGATCGTGCAGTTTCCGCCTTTTGATGAAGCGCCGCCTCCACAGCCCGATAACAGAAAGCTGCACAGAAACAGCACCATACAGACTGCTGCTGTAACTCTGGTTCTACTTTTTACAAAGAACATCTTATTATCCTTCCATTTCTTTCCGTTCCTATCCATCAAGTTCCTCTGAAAGTTCTGCATATTCTGTAGTAAAGCCGAATTCCTGTGCATATTCGTCTACTTTGCTGCCCTTCTGGCAGACGATCGTGCAGCTTCTGTTGATGATCCATGGTCCGATCTCATCCGGATCATGCAGGATCTCGATCCGCTCCAGTCTGCTGCAGCCGTGGAACGCCCACCGGCCGATCTCTCTGACACTCTCCGGGACATATACCGTTCTTAAATTCTTGCAGCGGAAAAAGGCACTGTCTCCGATCACCCGAAGGTTCGAAGGAAGTGTCAGCTCCTCTATTCCGCAGAAATAAAATGCTTCTTCTCCGATCTCCCGGACAGAATCCGGCAGTGCAATGCTGTGAAGTTCCTTGCAGCGGTAAAAAGCTCTCTTCTCAATCTGCTGTGTATGTGGCGGAAGACAGACTTCCTCCAGATTCAGGCAGGAATCAAAAATCCCCTCCGGGATCACCCTGCATCTGCTCCCGGAAGAAAATTCCACTCTTTTCAGTTTGCTGCACTCCCGGTAACACTGTGCACCGATCTTCTCAAGACTGTCCGGCAGTACTGCTGCCCTCAGACGCCGGTTCCCTGCGAATGCTCTTTTTTTGATCTCTATCAGTGTATCCGGAAATCTGACCTGTTTCTGAAACTGGCATCCCTCAAATGCCTGCTTGCCGATCACGCGACAGGCAGCGGGAAGCGATACACTGTGTACCTTGCCATTATTAAGGAAGCATTTGTCCCCTATGTATCTGTACTGATCCGGAATCTCCCCCGGTGCGCCTACTCTCCTGTTTCGCTCATTCTGTATCGTGTATACCCGTGCATCATACCTCAGCTGATTCCAGCCTTTTTCCGCATTTTGTCTTTCCATGGTTTCTCCGCTCTTTCCTTTTCTCTTTAAGACAACAAAAACAGAGCCCCATAATTGCCATGATGGGTCTCTGTCCTCTGCACAACGCGTTCTATATGCTGACTCTGTATGCGGATGCACACTTACAGCAGTTTCTTATAAACTGTTCCGGATTCCCGCCGGATTACATTAAATTGACTTTTCTGGTCAAACCACGCCTGGTTATTCTTTTTCAGAAAAGTATAACAGTTTTACACATTTCTGTCAATGTTCATATCTTTTTCGACAATTTTCTTGTATTTTTTTCTACCATTTTGCGCGGCACCATGATCTGGTGTCCGCAGCCCATGCATTTCAGCCGGAAATCTGCTCCTACACGAAGGATCTCCCACTCCTTGCTTCCACATGGATGACCTTTCTTGAGGGTTACAACATCCCCCACTTCATAAACAAGTTCCATGCCCTGTCTGCTCCCTTATCTTACTTTAATCTGAGAAAATACCTGACCGATCGGCTCCTTGATCAGAAGATCTGCATTGCGGTCACGCGGAGTCGATGATTTGTTGATGACCACCAGTGCATCTCCCCGGAAATAATCAATCAGACCTGCCGCAGGATAGACGGCAAGAGAGGTTCCTCCTATGATCAGAACCTGCGCCTCGGAGATCGCACGGACAGAATCCTGTATCGTCTGATTATCCAGTCCTTCTTCATAAAGAACCACATCCGGCTTAATCATTCCGCCGCATTCGCATCTCGGAACTCCCTCACTGTGCTTCACATAATCAAAATCATAAAATTTTCCGCATCTCATACAGTGATTGCGGTATACGCTTCCATGAAGCTCCAGCACCTTGTGGCTGCCTGCCATCTGGTGAAGGTTGTCGATATTCTGTGTGATCACAGCCTTGAGTTTGCCTGCCTCTTCGAGCTCTGCGAGTTTCAGATGTGCGGCGTTCGGTCTGGCAGTATCACAGAGCATCTTGTCACGGTAGAATTTATAAAATTCATCCGGATGACTCAGGAAAAAGGTATGGCTTAAGATAGTCTCCGGAGGATAATCATATTTCTGATGATATAATCCGTCCTGGGAACGGAAATCAGGAATTCCACTCTCCGTGGACACTCCCGCCCCGCCAAAAAACACAATGTTATCGTGCTGATCGATCAGCTCCTGTAATTTCATGATCTTTTCATCCATGTAAAATCCCCCTTTGCTCTTTTGATTTCTGTCTGCCGCAGGCTGCTCCCTAATGGGCATCCTCAGAAATGTCCCTC
>NZ_FR886737.1:0-13101 GCF_000436615.1 Blautia sp. CAG:237 | reverse complement strand
CCAAGCGGATGACCGTGAGTTATGGCTGCCGCTTTGGCACCATTCAAAAGAGGTAAACCGTAAGCGTCTGTGAATCCAAGCGGTGCAGTCCGCATAACGCCGCCACAGCCTTTGCTGTGGTTGATCGCTTCCTGAATTGTTCCCATCTTGCCTGATGTCAAAGCATACAGACAAGTATTACCCGGTGCCCGGCGGCAGTTCATTTTCGGAACCATGGCGAGTCTGCTTGGCCAGTCACATGGCAGTTTTACACTCATCCCCTGCGTCTGCGCCCATTTCAGATAAGAAAGGTAAATTTTTTCCTCCACTTCATCTTCTGTCTCCACAGCCATTCCCTCCATGGTAAAAAGAGTCATCTGTGTATCATCCGAAATGATCGCTTCCTCTCCCGTCCGCAGCAGATCCTGGATTCCGTCTTTTCCATATTTATTTTTGATACTGCTATACAGGTCAAATTCCACTACATATCCCAGAGCATCACCCAACGCCCCTGCAAATACACAGCCGCTTATTTTGTCCTGAATCATCTGATATTTTTCTTTTTCCTGCATATTTGTCCTCTTTTCCACAAAACGCAATTCTCAGAGCCATATTTATTGTTACAAGAACAGTATAACCCTGAAAATTGCAATTTTGTTTTTAGCGTCCTATTACCTTTCCATACTGCCGTCCATCCAGGGTTGTCCATTCCCTTGGACCATTTGCAGATCTTCCTCCTACAACTACTGCCGCTGCCGACGGACTGTCAAATGCGTAGTCCTCTGTAAATACATCATCGACAACAATCCCCGTAGTTATAAGATTGTCCCTGATATCACTATAAAACTTCTGGCAGCTTTCGGTTATATTTCTGGAAATAGTACTTCCTTTTACAACAACAAATTTAGAATCATCACCCAAATATCCGGTTGCATTGCATCCTCTGATCGCTATATGAAACAAAAGCTTCTGATTTGCCGGTGCATTGTCATTTTTTTCTATTTTCAGGTCCCATTTTTTCTCAAAAAGCTGCAGTAGTTTTTCCTGTCGTGTTTTCACAACATCCGGTGTCCATTTGTCCATATTTACGACCTGTGTTGTCAGGCTGTACGATGTAGTTCCGTTTTTGTTCTGGAAATATGTAGTTTTTTTCGTTACAAAATCATAATTCTGTGCTGCTGAATTATGCATTCTCGTTAATGGCACAAGATTTGCAATTCTGTTTACCCAGTAACGTCTGTCTTCCATATCCGGCCATGAAGTATCCCATTCGCTGCCCTTCTGTGGATTCTGCGGAAGAATATGTTCAATTGTAAAAATTTTTGCATCATATCTGGCAGCACCGTCAGAGGTAAATGAATCCAGTCTCTGAATAATATAATTACGTCGTCTGGACGGCATAGTGTAGATTTCCCCTGATAATGCCTCCATAAAAAGTTTTTTCTCATTATTCGTAAGCTCAATTGTTTCCAATGGTGCATTCAGAGAATGTTCCGGTTTACTGTCCATCTCCAGAAGCAGCCATTTATACCTGCTTACACGACGGTTTACATCCTGTGCCGTAACCTGAAGATATGCAGTCAGACGTTCCAGTTTTTTCATAAACTGAAGGGTATATGCTGAATCATGTGCATGTTCTGCCAAAAATTTTATTGCAGGCGGCATCCAATCATAGTTGTCAATCTTATTCAGCCAGTAAAGAATGTCGTTGATATCCTCTGCCCCTGAAGTCGACTCATATGTCTGATTCCTGAGAATTGAATATGCCTCTGTATATGGCATCAGAATCTTGTCTACAAGATCTTTCGGCGTTGTATTTTTGAGTACATATTCCCTGAATTCTTCCAGAAGGTTTTTCTTTACCCGATCTTTTGCAAATATTGTTCTTGTGTGGGAAAAAATCTCGTTAAAGCCATCACGCCCTACATCATTCTCAAGTTTTTCCCATTTCTCTGTATATTCATCACGCTCATTCTCCTGAATTCCACCGATAACCTCTGATTTTATGATATCAATCGGAAGAAGATCCAGACCGCGGCTGTTCATTACAGAAAAAACTCTGAATGCAGATTCCTGACTGGCTGTACTTACCGCAACAAGAAAACAGCGATTTAATAGAAAAATGCTGAATTGTATCAGTTTATCCTGATCCTTGTCAAATGCGTCTGCAAATTTCTCCATCAGGCATTTACAGTTTTCATAAATATGTACCTGTGCCTCGGTTTTCATGGATGACAGATCCAGTTTCATCAATTCTTCCAGTTTTACATTCTGAATATACTCTTCAAAAAATTTCTGATCACGGTCTCTCAGGTGAAGACGTGGTCTCGCCGGAATTCCTGCCAGTACATTTCCACTCTCCTGAAGAAGTTCATAACATGCCTGCTGTGCCTGACCTGTAAGATTTGATGCCAGTACAGAAAACAAAATCGTCAACGTTGTCAAACGCTGTTGTCCATCTATAACAGCAGCCTTTGATCTGTCCTCATCCTTGATCAGCACGATCGTACCCAGGAAATAATTATCTGCCTGCTCCGTCTGGTAAAAGTCATACAGATCTGTAAACAAAGTCTCCGTCTGCTCTGTCGTCCATGCATAAGGTCTCTGATACGCCGGAATATAATATTCAAAATCCGAACTGAATATTTTTAATAATGGATATTCTTTTCCTGTAATCTTACTGCTCATAAACTCCTCCACGAATGTATATTTTATCAAAAACAGCGGGCATTCATTACCCGCCCGTCTGTTTTTATTATACATTATTTACTGGAAAGTGTCTTTCTTTTATATGCTATTGCAACTTAAAATTTTATCATATCTTCCTATTCCTTATGGCGTCTCCTGTAATCTTCGCGGATCGGGTCACAGCAGGAAAATGCTTCATTCATTTCTTCTCTGTTTCTGGATCTGCGTACTGCTGAGACTGTTTCGGAAAGCACCTGGTAATTCAGTACTGTGCCTGCGCTGTCACTTTCATAGTTTAAAGCTCTGTCAGCTCCGATTCCAAATCTTGCAGCAACCTGAATGGCATCAATGTTTGCTCCAAGAAAAAGGAACTCCCATCCGTATTTCTGTTTTTCTTTCTCGACCATTCGCTTTACCTTGTCATAAGTGTAACACCGGCTGGCATTCTCCATTCCATCTGTAGTGATAATGAATAAGGTTTTTTCCGGTCTGTCTTCTTCTCTGGCGTATTTATGTACATTGGCAATGTGATGGATTGCGCCGCCGATCGCATCCAGAAGAGCGGTGCAGCCTCTTACATAGTACTGGCTGTCATTCATCGGCTCTATCTTATCCACCGGAACCCTGTCATAGAGAACTTCACACTGACTGTCAAAAAGTACCGTAGAGATTAAGACCTCTCCTTCTTCTTTCCGCTGCTTCTCGATCATGGAATTGAATCCCCCGATCGTATCTTCCTCAAGCCCTCTCATAGAACCGCTTCTGTCCAAAATAAAAACAACTTCTGTTAATCCCTTACGCATAATTTATCCTCCTCTGGTTTCTTATTTCTCGGTGTTTTTTCTTGTTGGACTCATTATACACAAAAGCTGCTCTTAACCGGTCGTTTGAAAAGCGACCCTTATTTTTCTACGAAATAATACATGGCAGACCATGTTCCTCAAGCTGAATATCCAGTTCGATCATGTCATAAATTTCATTCTCAATAAAATAGGAAAAAATAATATCTGTCTTATCGCAGGGTGATAATGCATAACCCGCTCTGGCAAGCAGATCTCTGGTCTCATCCAGATTCAGTTTTGCCCCTACGCAAAGACATAATGCTGTCAATTTGTTTGGGTGATAATTTACATTGTTTTTTATTTTTGAAAATATCTTTTTATCTACGATTGCCCGCTTCCAGACCTCAGCATTTTCCATCTTTCTTTCCTGGATCAGATACATTAAATACTCCGAAAAAGTATCCGAAAGATGGCTCATTCTCTCTTCCAGTTTTCCTTCGTGTAATCCTTCAAAATCCAGAAATGAAGCTTCATCTTCACCAAATCCACAAGGTTGTGAATCCACTCCACTCAAAAACAACTTTTGTTGTTTTTCCTGCATCCCATTATTTTTATTTGGTCTTCTGTCAATATTGGATGAGCTCCGCTCTCTCCACAACCTGATAGACTGTTCAGAAGACTTTCCGTATTCTTTTTCCCGAACACTCTCTACATAATTGTGGTCAATATAAGATTCCAGATCGGGATAAAGTTTTTCCCCAAGTGCTGTTGCCTTCCTGTCAAAAACGACCAGATAGATCAGCATCTCATTGCTAAGAAGAAATGTATTTATCTCATCTGCCGCGATTCGTATTCCCTCTTCCTTCGGATATCCGAAACCGCCTGTGGATATCAATGGAAACGCGATAGACTTAACCCCGTTCTCCCTCGCAAGCTGCAGGCTTTTTCTGTAACAGGAGCGAAGTTTCTCCTCTTCTCCATGTTTTCCATCGATATAATACGGACTTACCGCATGGATAATATACTTCGCCTGCAAATGAAAACCGGGAGTAATGAACGCACCGCCTTCTTCCACGAAACCGATATGTTTCTTACGATATTCCAGCAACTCCTGATATCCGGCTGCTTCGTATACTGCGCTGTCACAGCCTGTGCCAACAGCAGCATGGTCATTCGCTGTATTAACAATTGCTTCTGTGTTCATTTTTGTGATATCGTTGCGTATGATTTTAAATGGCATATATTCCCCCCGCTTTTATAAACATCCCATATTTACTGATATTTCCAGTATATACGAAACAAATAAAAAGTGCCAGAGTATTGCCACATTTGCTAAAACATGTAATAATTATTTTGTTTTTACCCACATATTCATAAAAAAGGAACTGATTCAAATGAAAACATACGAAGAATTACTCTCAGATATCGAAGACGATATTGAACTCATGGGTGCGTCGCATATCGTTTATTCCATGGAAGAAAATAATATCATTACAGACTACGATTACCTCCCATCCGATTCCTGCAATATCTCCACTACCTTAAAGGACCTGCAGGAAAATATCCGCCAGCAGATGCTGTACGCCAAAGTTTCCGGTCACCTCGCTGCTGCAGATAAAACTGCTCCGAAGCTGGCAGTTATTTTTCCGGGCATCGGATATACTGCTGACAAACCACTCCTGTACTACACAAGCCGCCTTGCCAGAAAACATGGATACCAGATCCAGACCGTCTCCTATGGCACCCTCCCGGAAAATATCAAAGGAGACTCTGTCAAAATGCGGCAGGCTTTTGATCTCGCCCTCGCACAGACAGAAGAATCCCTGCGCGATATCGACTGGACCTCTTACGGCAGCATCCTCTTTATTTCCAAAAGCATTGGTACTGCTATCTCTTCTGCTTATGCAGCCCAATATAATTTAAACGTAAAAAATATCCTGTTTACGCCATTGGCAGACACCTTCTCCTTCCCGCTCCAGGGAAGCATAGCCTTCCACGGCACTGCCGATCCGTGGGCTGAAACTGCTGCGATCCAGACTTTGGCAGAGCAGAAAGAAGTACCACTTTTTCTCACCAAAAACGCCAATCATTCCCTGGAGACCGGCGATATCCAGACCGATCTCTCCATTCTCAAAACTACGATGGACCGGGTTGAACGGTTTATCATTTAATCTGTGACAATAATTAAGCCCTTCTGAAGTTTAGCTCAGAAGGGCTTTGCTGTTTATTTCCATATTCCTTTGCTTTTCCGGACGTAATAGTAAAGATCGTTTTCCATCGCCATAACTTTTTCGAGTGGAATACTCTTGAACACTTTCATTTTCATCTTGAATTTGATCCAGACAGCTGAGTAAATTCCAAGTACGATAAAGCAGCCACCTGTCAGAAGCCAGATCATCAGACGTTCATGTGGATCACTGGAGATGTTGAGGACCATATATGCGGTTCCGACGATTCCTATTACCGGAAACAGGGCACCGCATGGCACTTTGAAGTTTCTCGGTGCATTTGGAAGACGTTTTCTGAAAACCAGTACATCCACATGTGCAAGTATGTACGAGATCATCCAGAATACAGAACCTGCCAGAATAAGGAAGGAGATCATATCCGCGGAACTGTCGCTCAGATATCCGAATATAAGGATTGCCGCACTTACAAACACCTGTCCAAACCACGGAACATTATGTTTGTTTGTCTTTGAAAAGATCTTCGGCATCATATTCATCTTTGCCATTCCCTGACAGATCACAGCAAGTGAGTTAACCGTGGAGTTCTGTGTACTTATTACCGCAAGCGCACCTACCAGCATCATCCAGACTTTTCCGACCTCGCCAAGTACCGCATATCCATAAAGAAGATGCGGTGCTGCTGAATCAGCAAGCTCGCCCCAGTCTACATAATTGTGGAAGCCAAGTACCATGACTGACTGCATGATAAAAATCAGAAACAGACCGATCATCATACCAAGCGGTACATTTCTCTTTGCATTTTTGACTTCTTTTGAGATCGGAATTGCATACTCTGCTCCGATAAACAGCCAGAATGCAACTGCTGTCATAGCCGCAATATCTTTAAAATCTGCATTGAGCACATAAGGCTGCTGTACTTTTACGCCTGTACCCATTCCGATCATTCCGATAAATCCCATCGCAACCAGGGAACCTACCAGCAGAAATGCAACAATATCCTGGATCTTCGCAAACATATCCACGCCGCGAAGATTCGCCAGCAGAATGATCACCGTCATAATGAGTGTGTATACAAAACTCGGAATATGACCTCCCACTACATCTGCCAGTGAAAAGGAAAAGATTGACGCTTCTACTCCACAGGACATTGTATTACAGATTATGTAGCCGCCAACCATCGATATCAGTGTCGGAAAAGGACCAAGTGCCGCAAGTGTGTACTGTGCAAGTCCACCTGTCGTGTTTGGCATAAGTGCATTGAGTTCTGACAATGATGCAACCGTAGTCATATTAAGCAGCATGGCAATTGCCATCGCAAGTATAAACGTTACTCCAAGTGTACCGGCACCATTTCCAAGTGATACCAGGCAGCTGGTCGCCACAACAAGTCCGACTGAAATAGAGACTACGTTCCCCAGACCTAATTTTTTTTCATTCATAAGCAACTCCTCTTGTGTTTAAAGAGCTTTGACGCCCTCATCTCCTGTACGGACTCTGATCACATTGTCGATATCATATATGAAGATCTTGCCATCACCGATATGCCCTGTGTAGAGTTCCTTTTTGATGATATCAACGATCTTATCTACTTTCTCCGCTTCCACTACGATATTGATCTGCTGTTTCGGAAGCAGTTCCATCACTTCATTGCGCTCAACCTCGTATTCCGGAGTTCCCATCTCAATTCCACATCCAAGCACCTGCATGACAGTTGCACCTCTTGCACCAACCTTGCTGAGATTCTGGATCAGATCTGTGAGTTTTGACATTCCGGTGATCACTTCAATCTTTACTATTCCACTCATATACGGTTCCTCCCTGTAATTTCCTGCAATTTTCTATACTGCTCAATCGTTATACCTGCATAATTCTTAAATCCCTTCATCATATGCGCCTCGTCATAATATCCGCACTCAAGTGCAAGCTCATCATAACGCATGTTTCCGGTTTTTAACTTTTCCAGAAGAATCTGAAATCTTATATACTGTGCAAACTGTTTTGGAGATATACTATGATAATTCTTGAATACTCTCCTGAGATAACATGCTGAATAATTCGTCTCATCTACAAGCTCATTCATACTCACACAGCCTTTTGCACGGGTGATCCTGCTTACCAGATACTCATTGATCTTTTCCTTATCTGAAAGATCAGGTCTTCCATAGACAAGGGTTTCATAAGCCTCTTTGAAGATCCTGCTTCTGTCAACAATGTTGTCGGCAAGTGCGATCTTTTCCGTAAGGTTTTCCCCAAAGATATTACCATCAATTTCCACATCGTTATTTACAAGCATGTCCATCGTCAGATCCTTCGGAAGAATTCCCTGTCCCGGCTGAAATCTGACGCCGAAACACAGATCCGCATCTCCCAAGTTCCAGTCTTTTACACTAAATACCGTTCCACTTATATAGGTCGTAACCTTGTCACTTCCTATATTGAAAAGCAGATCAATACTTCCATCCGGGACTGCTTTCAGCTCATGTGTTTTTCCCTGTCCAAGTGAAAATTCATAAAAATGAGAAATTCCAAGCTGTGGACAGTTCAGCTTCTTGAGTTCATCGACTCCTAATTCTATGTATAACTGACGTGGATTAATGATCGTAGTATCTCTTCTCATAGTTAATCTCCTTTTTTAAAGAGAGTTATAACTAGTGAAGTTCAGGTTCGTCCCACAGATGAAGTTTTACGCCTATTCCAAGTTCCAGTGCTCTCTTGTAGACAGTTTCACCCCAGGCAATGTCTTCTACAGGCATGCCTCCAACGGAATAGATGATCCTCTGTTTGTCATTTTCTCTTCCTGCAAGCTTTCCAGTTATAACATCCGCAACATCTATTATTTCATCTCTGGTGATTTTTTTATCATGCAGAAGATCCATGAACTTACATCCTACGATCTGTACCGGGTCATAGCTTGGATATGGATACTCTTCAGCCCATGCTTCGTACAGTTTATAGTTATCTACAACCAGCTTCGTATTTTTATCAAGGTAAAAACTCTCATCAAATCTGGCTGCTGACGGCATACACACAAGAGCACCTTCCTTGATCCATTTTTCATCAATATACGGGAATAAGATCTCTTTATCTCCAACACAGGTAGTTGTGCTGATGATATCGCTGTCCCTGATGGCTTCTTCCATTGTCTCACAGACTGTGATCGTTTTGATCTGTGGAAACTCTTTCTTCACATATTCAACAAAGGAATCAATGGATCTTTGACCACGGCCTTTGATCTTTACAGTGTCGATCTTCGGGCAGACACTTATGAATGCTGCCAGTGATGTTTTTCCCATGACGCCCGGTCCTACGATCGTTACAACTTTGGAATCTTTTCTTGCAAGATATTTAGCTCCGACTCCTGGAATCGCACCTGTTCTGTATGCACTCAGAAGGTTCGCCGACATCAGTGCAAGCGGTTCTCCTGTATCTTTGTCGTTGAGCATCATCATAAGGATGGAACGTGGAAGACCTTTTTTCTTGTTTTCGGTGTTTGAACCATACCATTTCATACCTGCCATCTGGAAATTGCCTCCCAGATATGCCGGCATTGCCATGAAACGTCTGTCTTCACCATTTTTCGGCATTCCTTCGAATTCCGGATTGTCCGGGAAAGTAACCATACATCCGTGTGAGTTGTGGTTTTCACCACCCATTACGTAGTCACCTTTTTTGAGTGTGACCATCATGTCTTCCATGACTTCCACACATTTTCCCATGTCCTTGACACCGGCTTTGATCATATCCGGCTCACTTAAATATAAAAAATCAATCTTTGCACTCATTTTTTCTCCTCCATTCTATGTCTACATATGCATGTCGGAGAATCATCACCAATGAAAAAAGGCGCCAACAGATTCACTGTTGACGCCCTTGTCACGCACATATAGTAACATATTTTATTTTCGTAGTCCATATTACTAAAAAAGTTTCTCAATTATTTTTTTATGATTGTATACCTTAATCCTGTTGATTGTATTGTAAAAAACGATACAGCATCTTTATCTGCAAGGCTTAAATCTGTCATAGCGAAGTGCGCTGATATCTACGACTGTTTTTTCGCCTCTTACCATCTGGCTTAACATGAGTCCGACTGCAGGTGCAGTTCCGAATCCATGTCCTGTAAATCCACATGCAAGAATCAGTCCAGGTGCCTCCTCTACAGGGCTCAAAAATGGTACTCCATCGAAAGCTTCATCCAGCCATCCGCACCAGCTTCTTACGATCTTGGCATCACGCAGTGCCGGAATGTAACCCTGGATCGCTCGACAGCTTGCTGAAAGTGTCATTGAGTTTGTGATCATTCTGGATGGGTCTGCGATATTTGTAGACGGATCTATCATCTCGTCGACTGTCTCCCAGCCTGAGTCTGAACCAAACACAAAGGATCCATGTTTTGTCTGATGTCCGTAAAAATCTGCCGACGCGCATCCAAACATTACATCGATCATATGTGGCTGCATTTCTGTTACAAGACATTCGTCGATCAGTCGTGTCATTGGAACATCGACTCCGACTGTTCTTGCGATCGCCCTGCTTTCATATCCCGCAACAAGGATGATCGTCTCACCTTCAAATACAGTTCCATCGTTCAGGATTACTTTTCTTACTTTTCCTTTTATCTTCTGCAGGCTTTTTACCGGTGCTTCTGTGTAGAATTTTACGCCCAGTTCAAGTGCTCTTTTATAGTATCCGAGAGTGGTTGTAAGCGGGTTTGCATGTCCGTCTGTCGGACACCAGCTTGCACCGATCACATCGTCAGAAAGATATGGGCAGATTTCTTTTACTTCTTTCTGATCGACCATTCTTACATCAAGACCTACAGATTTTGCGGAGTTTGCAAGAGCTTCCAGTTTTTTCATATGCTCCGGAGTTTTTCCCATTCTGAGATTTCCTTTCTGGGTATACTCTGTATCTACTCCGAGTTCTTCTGACAATGTCGGCCACAGATTCTGGATTCCATACATCGCATATGGAAGTTCTCTTACATCTCTTCCTGACTGACGGACACCACCGCCATTTCTTGATGAACCGCCATGTCCGATACTGTTCGTTGCCTCTAATACAATGACTGACTTTATGCCGCTTTTTGCAAGGTAATATGCTGCTGCGCATCCATTTACTCCACCACCGATAATTACAACATCTGCTACATTACTCATCATCGTCACCTCCGTCTTCTGCAAGTATGCACATCTCGATTGGTCTCATTGGAGCCCGCGAACTTGCCGGAACGACTTCCGCCGGAGATACTTTTAACTCACTTGCAATGATTCCTTTTACTAATTTTCCGCAGGTCTGTCCCTGACATAATCCCATTCCGGAACGGAGATATCTGCGCATCTCTTCCAATGTAAAAATACCTTCGTGTACTGCTTTTCGGATCTGTCCTTTTGTGACTTCTTCGCATCTGCAGACCAGGAGGTTATCATCCGGTCCTTCCACAAAAGGTCCTATTTCTTTTAATTTTGCCTGAATATCAACCATGATCTAACCTCCTAAGCTTCTTTTTTATAGAATCTTGCTTTCATTACCATATCATTTGGAACTTTGATCGTAAGCAGATACGTATGATCAAATGCTGGTGCTGTTCTTATTTTTGTTACCTCTGCCTCGCATACATATTTTCCATTTCTTCCAAGTGCCACGCCTTTGTCTCCGACTTCCGGAAGTGGAAGGAATTCATATGGCATTGTGACTTCTCCATATCCTTCTTCTACATCTTCTTCCACAAGGAAAATAGACTGACCGGAGCAGGAAGCTACGCACATTCCACAGCCGATGCATTTTTTGTCCGGATCGATTGCCGGAAGAGATGTGATATTTTTTCCGATCCTGATGCAGCCTTTTTTGCAGGCATCCTGACATGGGTTGCATGGAATATTCTGCGTACACTCGATGACCGGATGAATTCCTTTCTGATGTGTCACGCCTGGAAATCTCTCGATCTCATCATCTGCCACATATCCTTTATTCAGAAGGTTCATGGAAACGTCGATGCCTTCCTCTGTTTTTTCAACGAGTTTTCCTCTGTTCTTTGGTGCAAACATTCCCTGACGCAGAGTATCGAGCTGACCTTCCAGTTCATCAATCCTTGCATCTCTTTCTTCCTCTGTCATGTATCCAAGATAACATGCAATGGATGCACCGGACATTCTTCCCTCAATCATAGCGGAACTTGCTTCCTCAATTCCAGAAACATCACCTGCCGCGTAGATTCCCGGAACACTTGTAGCTCCGTATTTGTCACATACCGGAACGTGTCCGCCTTTTGTATCATTCATCTTGACCTCAGCCTGTTTCAGAAGCTGTGACATTGGTGATAAACCAACTGCCAGACAAACTGTATCCACGTCGAAATGTTTTTCTGTTCCAGGAATGATCTTCCAGTCCGGACCAACCTGTCCGATCACAACGCCTGTTACGTAGTCATCTCCCTCCACTCTTACGATCGTATGGGAAAGATAGAATGGAACTCCGCATCTTGCTACTTTTGCGGCATGAACACCATATCCGCCGACTCTCGGTGCGGCATCCGCAAGTGCAACGACCTCGCATCCTGCCTGCATGAGCTGATAGCTTACAACAAGTCCGACGTTTCCTGAGCCAAGCATCAGAATCCTGTTTCCAGGTTTGATATGGTGAAGGTTCATCATTGTCTGTGCGGCTCCGGCTCCGATAACACCAGGTTTTGTCCAGCCTTCGAAGTTTACCATATTTTCGCTTGCTCCTGTTGCAACGAGGACTGCATCGCCTTTGTAATGTTTTACTTTATCTCCAACCTTAACGGTTACTTCTTTCTCCGGATATAAACCAACTACTGTCGCATTTAAAACTACTTCTACTCCGTATTCCTCAGCCTCAGCAAGAAGTTCCTGTCCGATCTTGAATCCTCTTACTTTTGCCTTATGTTCTTTTGAACCGAAGAACTTGTGGATCTGTTTAAAAAGCTGTCCGCCCGGTTTTGCGTTTTCATCAAATACAATCGGTTTCAAACCTTTTTTGGCAGCTTCGATCGCTGCAGATAAACCAGCTGGACCAGCACCAATTACTATCATGTCGTATCGTTCTATCTTCATAATTCCAATCTCCCATCCGTTTATTTTTTACTCCTGCGGTGTTGCTGAAACTCCATACTGTGTCTGCACAACCATTCCTGCTTCAAGCGGTGTGATACATGTTCTGATGTTTGGCTTGCCATCTACGATCATTACACAGTCCGTACATCTTCCTATCGCACAGAACACACCTCGCGGTTCATGTGTCTTCGCCGTATATCGATGCGCCATAACCCCCGCCGCCTTCAACGCTGTAGCGATCGGCTCTCCCTCATATCCTTCCAGTAATTTTCCATCATAGCTGAATGTAACTTTTTTCCTCTTCGGTGTCTCTCCAAGTATTGGGTGATTTTCAATTCTATCCATAGTCTCATCCTCCTATAAATAAAGAAGGCGTCAACGATCTTA
>NZ_FR886736.1:0-45557 GCF_000436615.1 Blautia sp. CAG:237 | reverse complement strand
AAAAAGGCGGTATCCCGCCAGATTTCAGATGCTCTGGTCTCTGGTAACTTGTTGCCGAGTAGTTCACAGACTAGCCAATATATGTGTTTGAAACATCTGGTAAATCCAAAAACTTCCCACACCGATATGGTATGGGAAGTTTTTGAATATTATTTCTGGTAAAATTCCTGAATACGATCCATCTGGGATGTCATATTGGAAAAAAGTGCATCCACGACCGCCAGGGCGCACATGGACTCTACAACAACAACGGCTCTCGGCACGATAACAGGATCATGGCGGCCATGGATCTCAAGAGAAGTTTCCTCTCCGCTGTCTGTGACGGTATTCTGTGGCTGGCTGATCGATGGGGTCGGTTTGACCGCAGCGCGGAGGATGATCTCACTTCCGTCACTCATTCCACCCATAATGCCGCCGGCGTGATTGGAATTCTTGGTGATCTGTCCGTTTTCCATATGGAAACCATCGTTGTCCTCGGAGCCTTTCATCGCAGAAACCTGGATTCCATCGCCAATCTCCACCGCTTTGACAGCACCGATCGACATGACTGCCTCGGCAAGAACGGCGTCCAGTTTTTCAAAGACCGGATTTCCGAGACCGGCAGGAACGTTTTTGATTCGGCATTCGATGATACCGCCTGCGCTGTCCTGATTCTTCATGCATTCTTCTAGATAAGCCCCTGCTGCCTCGGCTGCCTTGGCGTCCGGCATATAGAAAGCGTTTTTGCTGATCTCTTCTGCATCAAAACTTTCGATCTTTACAGGTCCAATAGATTTGGTGTAGGTGTAGAAAGAGATCTCGAGAGTTTCAAGAATCTTTGCTGCGATCGCCCCTGCTGCCACACGACCGATCGTCTCACGTCCTGAAGAACGGCCGCCTCCGCGGTAATCACGGAAACCATATTTGGCATCAAACGTAAAATCGGCATGTCCCGGACGATAGGTGTAAGCAATGTTGCCGTAATCCCTGGAACGCTGGTCTGTGTTTCTGACTATGAGTGAGATCGGAGTTCCGGTTGTTTTTCCCTCAAAGACACCAGAGAGGATCTCTACAAGATCGCCTTCCTTACGTGCGGTGGTGTAGCGGCTCTGACCAGGCTTACGGCGGTCAAGGAATTTCTGGATATCTTCTTCGTTGAGAGAAAGACCGGCAGGGCAGCCGTCTACGACAGCTCCGAGAGCCTTGCCATGGGATTCTCCCCAGGTGGTAACGGTAAAATGATTCCCAAAACTTGATTTATTCATAAATATATGATTCCTTCCTGAAATATACTGTCCGATATGGTAAAAACCATGCAGACAACCATATTTTAACACGTTAACCCGTGAAAAACAACAGGATAGACAAGGTTTCCGGTGCTTCTATTAAAATTGTGTAAATCCAAAACGGTTGGAATTGACAAAGAACAACACACAACTTATAATGAAAATTGTGTTTGACCTATGGGTTAACAAAAGTTGCTGTGAATGAAATGAGCGGCAACAGACAAATAAGAGTGGAAGGGGAGTGGAATCGTGGTTAGAATGTTTCGAACATCAGATGGAGCGATCCATGAGATTCAGGAACCGCAGGACGGCTGCTGGGTTGCACTGACAAATCCGACAGCGACAGAGATTTTTGAAATTTCAGAACAGTTCCAGATTGAGGTCGACGACCTGCGAGCTCCTTTGGATGAGGAAGAGCGTTCCCGTATCGAGGTAGAGGACACTTACACACTGATCCTGGTGGATGTCCCGATGATCGAGGAGCGTAATGATAAGGACTGGTATGGTACTATTCCGCTTGGTATCATTGTCACAGACAAAATGATCTTTACGATCTGCCTGGAAGACACACAGGTACTGACGAGATTTATGGAAGGGCGTGTCCGCAATTTCTTTACTTATATGAAGACACGTTTTATCCTGCAGATCTTGTACAGAAATGCAAGTATGTACCTGCGCTATCTGCGTATTATTGACAAGAAGAGTGAACAGGTGGAGGAGAAACTACACTTTTCACCGCGAAATCAGGAGCTGATCGAGCTTCTGGAACTGGAGAAATCACTGGTATACTTTACGACATCTCTTCGTTCCAATGAAGCTGTTCTGGAGAAACTGATCAAGATCGAGAGCATCAAGAAGTATCCGGAGGACACCGAACTTCTTGAGGATGTTATCATCGAGAACACGCAGGCGATCGAGATGGCGAATATCTACAGTGGTATCCTTGCCAACATGATGGATGCGTTTGCGTCAGTTATTTCCAACAACCTGAATGACGTCATGAAGATCCTGTCTGTGATCACGATCGTTATGAGTATCCCGACGATCGTGTTCAGCGCTTATGGAATGAATCTGAATCCCTCAGGTATGCCGTTTTCCAGCATACAGTGGGGATTCCTGATCGTCATACTGCTTTCGATCGTGGCAAGTATCGTGGCGGCGATCTTCCTGTCAAAAAAGAAATATTTCTAACATTTCTAGCAGGGGGATTCATCTTTCCAAACAGTATAATGACTGAAAAGGAGAAAAAGTGATTTTATGAATTGGATTGATAAACTGGAACGTAAGTTTGGACGATTCGGGGTTGAGAACCTGACGATGTATGTGATCATCTGTTATGTGGTGGGGTATTTTCTGACTTACCTGAATCCGAATCTGATGGATATGATGAGCCTTGATGTGGCAAAGATCCTTCACGGACAGGTTTGGAGACTTGTGACCTGGGTGATCTACCCGCCAAGCACAGGAAATTTCCTGCTGTTTGTGATCTCTATCCTGTTTTTCTATTATCCGATTGGAACTTCTCTGGAACGTACCTGGGGTGCTTTTCGATATACCCTGTATATTTTTTCCGGACTGTTCTTTGTGCTGATCGCCGCTTTTCTGACTTATTTTATAACAGGTGGTTATGTTACGATCGGTGGAGTGAGCTACATGATTGGCGGCGGAGTGTTTACGACATATTACGTCAGCCTTTCTGTATTTCTTGCTTATGCGATGTCATGCCCGGATATGCAGATCCTTTTGTGGTTTGTGATCCCGATCAAGATGAAATGGATGGCGATCGTCTATGGTGCGATCATTCTTTATGATATGATCACTTATCTGAGAATGGGACTCTGGGTATATGTGGTTCCGATCATTGCCTCTCTTCTGAACTTCGTGCTGTTCTTCTTCAGCACAAGAAACATGCAGCGATATAATCCTAAGGAAGTTCACAGAAGAAGAGAGTTCAAGAAAGCGGTCGCACAGAGCAGGGTCAATCCGGCAACAGGCGGTATCACCAAGCACAAATGCGCAATCTGCGGCAGAACAGAGAAGGACGATCCGAACCTGGAATTCAGATTCTGTTCCAAATGCAATGGAAATTATGAGTATTGTCAGGATCATCTGTTTACGCATCAGCATGTGAAATAACAGGTAATAATAAAAACGAGGAGATATACATTATGAAAAAAGAGCCGTTTGTAACATTAGACAAGCTGAAAGAGATTACAGCACAGTATCCGACACCGTTTCATCTCTACGATGAAAAAGGAATCCGCGAGAATGCAAAAGCATTAAAAGAAGCATTCGCATGGAACAAAGGCTTCAAAGAATTTTTTGCTGTAAAGGCAACTCCGAACCCGTATCTGATCCAGATCCTTCAGGAGTACGGCTGTGGCTGCGACTGCTCTTCCATGACAGAGCTGATGCTTTCCAAGGCGATCGGATGCAAAAAAGGTGATATCATGTTCTCTTCCAACGATACTCCGGAAGCAGAATTCCGTTATGCAGATGAGATCGGCGGAATCATCAACCTGGATGATATCACACATATCGAAGCAGTAGAGCGTGCTGTAGGCAAGATACCGGAGACGATCAGTTGCCGTTACAATCCGGGCGGTGTGTTCAAGATCAGCAATGATATCATGGACAACCCTGGAGATGCAAAATACGGAATGACAACAGAGCAGATCTTTGATGCTTTCCGTATCCTCAAATCCAAAGGAGCCAAGAATTTCGGTATCCATGCATTCCTTGCCAGCAATACCGTAACAAATGAGTATTATCCGATGCTTGCAAAAGTAATGTTCGAACTGGCAGTAAAACTTCACGAAGAGACAGGAGCAGACATCAAGTTCATCAATCTTTCCGGTGGAATCGGAATCCCGTACAGACCAGATCAGACTCCGAATGATATCCGAGTGATCGGTGAAGGTGTCCGCAAGGTATATGAGGAAGTTCTTGTTCCGGCTGGAATGGACGACATTGCGATCTATACAGAACTTGGACGTTTCATGATGGGACCGTATGGCTGCCTGGTAACAAAAGCCATCCATGAGAAACACACCCACAAAGAATATGTCGGTGTAGATGCCTGCGCAGTAAACCTGATGCGTCCGGCTATGTATGGTGCATACCATCATATCACCGTTATGGGCAAAGAGGACAAACCATGCGATCATCTCTACGACATCACAGGATCTCTCTGCGAGAATAACGACAAATTTGCGATCGACCGTTACCTTCCGGAGATCGAGATGGGCGACCTGCTTGTAATCCACGATACAGGAGCACACGGATTTGCAATGGGTTACAATTACAATGGTAAACTCAAATCCGCAGAGATCCTTCTCCATGAGGATGGAAGCTTCGAGATGATCCGAAGAGCAGAGACACCGAAGGATTATTTTGCAACTTTCGACAGCTTCCCGATCTATGAGAAACTTCTTGAGGACGAAGATAAACTTTACAAATAATTTTTGTTATTATTACAGATAATTCCAAAAAACACTTGCAGGGAACCGGAAATTATGATAATATAATTTTCGGTTCTTGTGCCGCTGTGGCGGAATTGGCAGACGCACTTGACTCAAAATCAAGCGGGAAACCGTGCCGGTTCGAGTCCGGCCAGCGGCACTTTAAAAGCCTTGAGTTTTCAAGGCTTTTTTCTTTTGTGAGAACTTTCGTGAGAACCACCTGACAACAAATCTTCGAAATGCTCATTTGCGAGTTTGTTCATTTCCTGTGCTTTGTCTGATAGAGCATGTCTGTAAACTGCTTTAAGTGTTCCATCATTTCCCCAACCGCCGCGTTGCATGATATAAACATCTGGAATTCCCAACGCATGAAGAATAGACGCTGAGTAGTGTCTTAGATCATGGAAGCGGAAATGAGGTAAGTTACATTTCTTTAGGCACTTTTCGAATTTGTCGGTAAGCTGTCCTGGATTCAGACTGACAACCCTTCCTGGTCGGCCTGGTAATTTCCTGATCACGTCATCTGGAAAATCGATATATCGATCGCCAGCAAAAGATTTCGGTGTTTTTATGATCCACCGGTTGTCAATCGTGCGGACCATGTTCTTGCAGACATGAATGACATTGCCGTTTATGTCTGAATGTTCCAGAGCACAGATTTCACCGCGCCTCATTGGTCCGAAAGCAGCAAGAAGCACTGGAATTTCCAATTCAGTTCCCTGTACTGCGTTCATAAGAATCTTTACCTCTGCATCAGAAGGAATATACAGCTCAACACGTTTCTTCTTTGGTAAGGCTGTATTTAGCGCCATAGACGGTCTGTATATCCGTAGTACGGCGGATATTAGGCCATGTATGTTACGAACAGTTTTAGGGGATAATTTGACGGCCTCAAGGTTAATTGCTTTTTGAATATCATCTTGAGTGATGTCGTCAATCTTTATATCCATAAGGGATGGAATGTAATTTCGCTGAATTCCCCTGTAATCTCTGATTGTGCAGGGAGAAAGAATATTTTCCCGCGAGGAAATATAATCTTCAAGTGCTTCTCCGAATTTAAGAGTTCCGGCAGTAATTGAGCTTTGCTCCTTACTTGCGGCCCATTCAGCAGCCATCTGTTCACAGATACGTTTTCCTCTCTTGGTTGGATCATCACAAGTGAAAGACTTCCGAATTTTTCTTTTGCCAATAGTTCCGTCGGGTTTAGTGTATTCTTCGGTATGAGAGAGAACCTGACACCTCCATGATCCGGATGGTAATTTCTTTGCAGTTGCCATAATATCATCTTCCTTTCCTAAAATTGGGTACAAAAATAACAGACACACAAACGTTCTGGTTGTATGTCTGTTCCGAAGATGATACAATATGTTTGCAAAAAGAGCATCTCTTCGGAGATCTGAGCCGGTTCCTGTTGGCGTGGGAGCCGGTTTCTTTTTTATTTGTTTTCTGATGGATTTTCTTTATAATAATTCTCACAAAGTGCATTAAGAATATCTCTATTCCATAAAAAAATTTGTGTCTTTTCTGCTAGTTCTTTAGCTGATTGCGTAAAGTATCTGTTGGTTAGAACGACACCAACATGGCAGTTGTAGTATGATTTTCCTGCAAAAACTTCTTGAACAGCTTTATTTCCTACATCTGAAGAATATCTCTTGCATTGAATTGCATACTTGACTCCAAGTTTTTCGGCTAAAATATCAATTCCCTGGTCGTTGCTTCCTGGGGTCACATAGACATTGGAAAAACCATTTGCTTTAAGGAGCTTTGCGCAGAATTGTTCAAAATCATGCCCTTCCATGTAATCATATTTTCCGTTATACATTCGAATCCTATCATCAATTGGATTGGGGAGAGAGGAAAAGCTTAAATTTGAATCAGAAACTGTATTTTCACTCGAAATGGAATCTATAAGTTCTACAGTCTTTAAAAAATCTTCGAATTGTTCCATCGACATAAGAACTTTTCTTGGTTTAACGCCATCTTCTGGACCAACTACACCAGCATCGCTAAGCTGATCTATAATCCTTGCCGCTCTGTTAAAACCGATTTTAAATAAACGCTGTAGCATACCAATAGATGCTCTGTTTTTTTCTATTATGAATTTTCCTGCTTCTACAAAATAACGGTCAACTTCTAATTTATTTTTGAATTTTGGAGTAGATTCAATATCCAAATTATTTTGGCCTTGAATTTCAGTGTCTTCTTTTGATGAATATTTTTGCGTTGCTTCAAGTGTGAAATCAGAATTATCTGAGATTTGCGTTTCAGCCTCTTTTATTCGCCGCTCCAAGAAATCAATACTTGCTTGCTTCTCTGCGTTAATTTCCATTAAATTTACAGACGGTAATTTGCCAGAAAAATCAACTACTCCTTCAAGTTCAGATAAAGACCTTAAAGTACTATTAAGTTCGTCGAATGATGTATAAAATTCTTCCCGGTCTATCGTTGTATTTAGAATATCAGCCAAGTGATGCGCCTTTTTTAACAAAAAAGCTGCACGATCAGATGGAGAAGGCTTAGGAACTAAATAATTGTCAGGTGGAGTATCTGTTTGTTTTATATCAGGTTGTAATGAAGTATTCTCTTTCTTCTTTTTGCGTTTAAAGAATATACAAAACAAAATTATGAATGCAATAATTCCTAATATAATGCATATTGTTGTATAATTTTCTTCTATAAATTGTCCGGTGGCGCATAGTACAGCAAATAATATAAAGCGTGTTCCACAACCGCCGGTATCCTTTTGTTTTGCCACTTTCTTTTCTCCTAGGATATAGCTTTTATGCTGAAGTTTAATCAGCAGTAATCATTCGCATAACAGCAAACGGTTCAAAATAAATAACATAATTATCAATAGCGGTACACACGCCGTATTTAGATCTGTAGCACTGGATAGCTTCTTTCAGATATTCTTCTGTAGCATCCAGAAAATCTACCATTTCATACAGATTCCTGCACCCAGCTTCATAAGCCCGGATCAGACCGGTTAATCCAATCTTGAGGTTATAACCATATAATCTGGCACGATATTCCTGTTTTTGTTTCATAATATTATCCTGATCCAAAATATCCCCGGAACTGGTGTAATGGTGACCAAGTTCTTCAGCCAGAACACAGGATTTCTCGGCTTGTGTTTCTATATCTTTTCGGATTGCTATCCGTTTTCCTTTAAGCAGACCGTCATGATCTGTCAGAGGATGTTCTTTTACTGCCAGACCATTCTGATCGGCAGCAGTCAGTAACTGTTCGTAATTCAACGGGATCACCCCTTTTAAAATCAAATTGCGGATTTTAAGGATGGGTAGGCATAGCTGTGTTCATACATATATTCTGGGGCACAGTCAATCTCCTCGTCCATCCACGTAACAACTCCATGGACAATCTTGAAATTGCTAAAAATATCAGGATCATTTAAAGGAGTAAATACTTCCTCTTTTAAAACAGTAGCATCAAATACTCTTTTCTCACCGGAAGAGAAAGTAAGAAGTAACATTTTCTCTCCTGTAACCTTTGCATCCTGTATTTTCAATAATTCTTTTGTAGAACCTGCATACAAAATTCCATTTACTTCAAACATGATTCCTCCTTATAATAAAACTCTCTTTTCAAAGTTCATAAATAAAATATGGTTTGACAAATATTTTGAACATTTGTATAATATACTTAACAAGACAACTGGAACGATAGCTGAAACCTATCCGTTTCTGGTGTAATAAGAGTTATAGAAATAGCATCCTACTTGACCAGAGCGGGGATGCTATTTCTTATTTTTCAGATTCAGAATAGCTACGATTAAAAGTCCTGTGTTCAGGATAATCATAAATTCTTCATATGTACTCATAAGCCCCACTCCTTTCTGCAAGACTCAGAAACGGAGTGGTACCGCATCCTCCCAGTTGCCCTGGTAAGTATATTATATTGTCAAAGTATCTGCGTATTCGGTCGAATACAATCTAATCCCACATAGAATCATCATTCATAATATCAAGATCATGCTGAACACCCTCCGGTGTCTGCTCAACGTCTGTGCGGGCATGGGCGGCTAGAACGTCTTCCTCCATCTGCTGAGCGGAGAGAAGACTTTTTGAATAGGTGAGGACCTTACCTTGATTATGCGGGGATAATTGTTCATATACTGCAGTGAGTTCCCGCGTTTTTGAATAGGCACCTATAGTTTCTGGCAATAAAGTTGTTTGGCTGGTTCGACCAAGTAAAAAATCTGTATCTACATTGAAATAGTCAGCTATCTTTTCGAGAGTTTCAAAATCAGGTTCCCTTGCACCGGTTTCATACATTCCGATAGTACTGCGAGAAATACCTATCTTTTCAGCCATTTCATTTTGCGTCAGGTTAGATGAAAGACGTAACTGACGGAATACGTTTTGGAAGTTTCCCATAATGCCCCTCCTGTGTAGTTTCTAAAATCATGTTATCACAGAACGTGATAAAAGTAAATACAAAAATGTCACGAATAGTGATTGACAAAAGACACAGATGGTGATATATTTCAATTAGTCACAAAACGTGACAGAAAGGAGGGGTAATGGTGATTCCATACGGAAAAAGGTTGATAGAATTACGGGGGAATAAAAGCCAGGCGGAAGTGGCAAAGGGCATAGGAATTGCTACATCTACGCTTGGAATGTATGAAACACAGCAAAGAACTCCTAGAGATTCTATTAAAATTGCAATTGCAAATTATTATGGAAAAACTGTGCAAGATATTTTTTTTACTCCGTAATGTCACGAAAAAGGACAAATAAATTTAATACCAGAAAGGAGTGAACAAAATGGACAGAGCAACACTGCGGGTTTCTGCGTATATAAGACAAAAAGGATTTAATTTGTCGGATATATCACGGAAAACGAAAATTCCGTATATGGCATTATATGACAGCCTTTTTAATGAAAAAAGAAATCGCGATTTACGAGTGGACGAATTTCTGACACTGTGCAAACATCTTGATGTCAATCCGATAAGTTTTGCGGATAATTCGTACGAAAGAAGGGCAGTTTAGATGGACAATACGAAGAAAGAAATAGATCACCTGCGTAAGCAAATAAGAAGTTTGGGGACTGCTTTAGTGCTTACACAGGTGACTATGATAACTTTACTTATTATTTGGAGCCGTCAGTATCTTCAGCTTCTTCGGAACTATCAAGATCTTTTGCAGTCGATGCAGTTGTGTCTTGAATCTGTGAAAACTGTTTATTCTGTTCTTCAACAGCTTCTTTTAACTCCTTGATGGATTCGGCTTCACTGGAAGAAGAAACATCTACATTATGGAGAAGCTGCTGTAATAACTCGTTCTGGGAGCGTTGAAGCTGAAGCTGGGCTTCTTCGATTTGCATTTGCTTAGTCTGCGTTGCTTGTGATGACTTTGATTGGATAATAGAAAGCGAAATCGAGACCATTGCACTGAGGATTATTCCTATAATAGCAACGAAAGTGGATGTAGGAATTTTTATTCTATGATTTCCAAGAGGAATGTAAACAGAATCGGGTAATTCATATGTTTTGATGACAGATTCATCGGCGATTACAAAATCGTCTTCGGATAAATCGCTAAAATTATCAGGGCAGTTTGATTTCGGTGCGCTGTCTGCAAGCTGTTGTTGAAGATCTTGGAGTGAAATTATAGCTTTTAGAGATTCATTCAAACTGTTGTACATACCGGCTGTTATATTATCGCGTACACTGGCCGTTATAGCTTCGGACATTTGGGAAAGAGAGTCGGCAAGTGATGAAAACATAGCAGGCGTGTACGACTGAAGAAATTGCTTGTAAGGTTTGACTATTTCTTCTTGAAGCTGTTGTATTTGAGCAGTTAACACTTCAGGAGAAAAAACAGTTTGCAAATATTCAGAATATACACTTGAAAGTCTGTTCAAAGAATCTTGTAGTTCTGAACATATGAAAGGGTTGAATTTTTGAGAGTTTCCCATAGATACCTCCTAGAGTAAATATTCAGGCATGCCAGTGCCTGTGATTAAAAGATAGGAGATAAGCAAGAAAAAGTCAATGGTTTAAGACCAGAAAGGAGATATATGTTAGATTATTTCGTCAGTGAAAATATTCTTGGTCAGGTTTCAATTCAGCTCGAAATGACGAGCCACGATTGGTCGAGATTAAAAGCGTCTGCCGCGTGGACGCAGGTGGAGCAGATTCTAATGGAATCTGAAAAACAAAATAGCCACTGCTTTCGCCATAACCAGACAAGCAAATCGGAAAAGCAGGGAGAGGGTGAGAAAAGAATGAAGAAAACAGCAGTACCCAAATTAATGATCGCAGCAGTTGGAACAGCAACATATGTTTTCCTTGATGGAAAATGTATCAGTGACGGACTGGAGGACTTGAAGTATTCGTCAGTGGATAAGGATGGAAAACTCAGTCCTATCTTAGACATGAAAATTAACGTTAGCAGTTTCTCTTTTGAGTCAGGAATGACCATTGAGGAATTTCTGGAAAAAAGTACAGAGATCAAAAGAATGTTCCAGCAGTCCGATCAGGAAAAGAAGGAACTGCTGGAACCAAAGGAAGAGGTTTAATCTTCTTCTTTCAGGACATCAAGGTTAATGGTTATAGTGCCGAGGATATTCTGAAAATCATCTTTCCAGGACACATATCCTTTAGCCATCAATTCTTCGAGCGCAGCTGAGTGATTAGGAACGCTCATGTATTCAATAAAATCGAAAGAATTGTTGCCGGTTGTTTTATACAATTCGGCAAGATGTTTCATGAAAGCCATAGCATCTGGACTTAACATACGTATTCTCCTTTCATATGTACTTGGGTATGCCAGTACCCTGTATTTATAGGATAGAAGCAATGAAGAGGAGAGTCAATAAAACTCATTCGACAATCTAATTAAAACTTTATAAACAAAACGAAAGGAGTGAGAAAAATGGCAATACGTTACACCACGGAAGCCAAGAAATATATTCTGCTCAAAGGAAATATTGCAAAGCGGATGGAAGCCGAGCGCGTTTCCGATGAGCAGATGGCGGCCGCAACAGGTATGAAAGTCAGAACATACAAAGAAAAGAAAAATTATCCTGAGAAATTCACATATCCGGAACTCCGAAAGGTATTCATCAGATTGAAGTTTCCAGAGGATGAGATTTTGGAGGCATTGACATGAAGGACTTTATTGATTCCGCTCTGATCGGAAGTTTAGCTACATACTTGCCGTTCTGGATCATCGACAGCACCGTCCAGAGAATCGTTTTGGCAATAGGATTATCCATTATGGTTTATGCCGGCAAGCTGTGGCTGATGGAACAGGCAGAAAAGTAATAATAGAAAAGGATCCTCAGAGCAGCAACTCATAAGGATCCAAAAAGTAATAGTTTATCACCCTTTCATTGTAAAGGGGAAAAGGAGAAAATGCAAGTATGAGTATGAAAATTAATAAGCTGGAAATCGAAAATGTTAAGCGTATCAAGGCTGTAAAGGTAGAGCCTAAGGCAAATGGCCTCACAGTAATCGGTGGAAACAATAATCAGGGGAAGACTTCTGTTCTTGATTCTATTGCATGGGCACTGGGAGGAGAACGCTATAAGCCGTCCCAGGCGACCAGAGAAGGATCCGTAGTTCCGCCTGTGTTACATATTGTCATGAACAATGGTCTTGTCGTAGAGCGTAAAGGAAAGAACAGTGCGCTGAAGGTCACAGATCCGAACGGCCAGAAAGCAGGACAGCAGCTTTTGAATGAGTTTGTGGAACAGCTGGCACTAGATCTTCCGAGGTTTATGGAAGCTTCTGGTGCGGAGAAAGCAAGAGTGCTTTTGCAGATCATTGGTATTGGTCCTCAGCTGACACAGTTGGATCAGAAAGAAAAAGAACTTTACCAGGAACGTTTATATGTTGGACGTACAGCAGACCAGAAAGAGAAGTTTGCCAGAGAACAGACCTATTATCCGGATGCTCCAAAAGATCTTATTTCTGTATCGGAGCTGATCAGACAGCAGCAGGAGATTCTTGCCAGAAATGGAGAGAACCAGAGAAAGAGAGAACAGTTACATCAGTTGGAACAGAAGTATCAGAGCATCAATGATCAGATGGCTGCTCTTTTGGCAGAACAGAAACAGGTAGAAAAAGATTTGGAGACTGCAAGATGTTCTGCAGCAGATCTTCACGATGAATCCACAGAAGAGCTGGAGCAGAACATCTCCAATATTGAGGAGATCAACCGTAAAGTAAGAGCAAATCTGGACAAAGAAAAGGCAGAAGATGATGCCAGGAGTTATCGTGATCAATATAATCTGCTCACAAATAATATCGAAGAAACCAGAGAGGAAAGAATCAAACTCCTGAGCACGGCAAAGCTTCCACTTCAGGAATTGTCCGTAGAAGAGGGAGAGCTGATCTACAAAGGGCAGAAATGGGACAACATGTCAGGATCTGACCGGTTAAAGGTATCAACTGCGATCGTAAGAAAGCTGAACCCGAACTGTGGTTTTGTCCTTCTGGATAAGTTGGAACAGATGGACGTGCAGTCTCTGCAGGAATTCGGAGAATGGCTGGAAGTGGAAGGGCTTCAGGCAATTGCCACACGTGTAAGTACTGGTGATGAATGCTCAATCATTATCGAAGATGGATATGTAGTTGGCCAGGAACATCCGGAAGAACCGAAAAAGAAAGAATGGAAGGCAGGTACGTTTTAAATGGAGATTACCAGAGGAAAGATTCCATGTGCAAAAAAAGTTGTTATTTACGGGCCAGAAGGGATTGGCAAGTCTACATTCGCCAGTCAGTTTCCAGATCCGGTATTCATTGATACGGAAGGAAGTACTAATTCGATGGATGTGGCGAGACTGCCAAAGCCTACAAGCTGGCAGATGCTCCTGGAAGAAGTCCAGTATGTAAAAATGCATTCAAATGTCTGCAGGACACTGATCATTGATACCATTGACTGGGCAGAATCCATGTGCATCCAGAGTATTTGCGATAAATACCAGAAAACAGGCATTGAAGATTTTGGCTACGGAAATGGTTATGTCTATACGAAGGAAGAGATAGGAAGGTTCCTGAATAATCTTTCTGAAATTGTAGAGGCAGGAGTGAATATTGTCCTTACTGCACATGCCCAGATCCGGAAGTTTGAACAGCCGGACGAACTGGGTGCCTATGACCGATGGGAGTTAAAGCTTGGAAAGAAAACAGCTTCCCAAACCTCTCCGTTGATCAAAGAATGGGCAGACATGCTGTTGTTTGCAAACTATAAAACATTTTCAGTTGCGGTAGATGATAAAGGTCAAAAGAGAAAAGCCCAAGGCGGGGAACGTGTTATGTACACGTCCCATCATGCCTGCTGGGATGCGAAAAACCGCTATGGGCTTCCAGATCAGGTACCATTCAGCTTTTCATCAATTGCACATATCATTGAAAGTAAATCGGCAGAACAGCCGAAATCAGAGCCGCAGCCTGAATATCAGGTGCAGCAGCCCAAAGCTGCCCCGCCTGCACCGGAATCAACTCAGCCAGCATATACCGCAGGAGAACAGATGAACCTGCCTTTAGAGAAACCGAAAGAACCAGAACCTAAGGGAAACTTCCCCCCGGCAGACCCTGCGATTCCAAAAGCTTTGCGTGATCTGATGGAAACGAATCATGTAGATGAATGGGATATTCAGAATGTTGTGGCTGCAAGAGGATATTATCCTTCGGACGTAAAGATCAGAGATTATGACAGAGACTTTATCGATGGATGTCTGGTGGGAGCATGGCCACGGGTTTATGCGATGATCAGAGAGATGAAAGAAAAACAGGAAATACCGTTTAACAATTAAGGAGGGCAAGTGATATGGCAATAGAAGGAAGAGAATTCGGATGGGATGATACCATCAAAGCAGATGCACAGGAGTTTGAGCCGCTTCCGGAAGGTGATTACAATGTAACGATCGAAAAATTTGACCGGAGCAGATCATCAGGAAGCGGAAAGCTTCCAGCCTGCAATATGGCAGTTGTGTACTTTGTTGTGCATGCTCCAGAAAGAAACGTAACAATCCGCGAGAACTATATACTGCATAGCAGTCTTGAATGGAAACTGTCCGAATTGTTTCGTGGCGTTGGTCTTAAAAAGGAAGGTGAAGAGCTCCGTATGGACTGGAATGCGCTTCCTGGTAAGACTGCACGTGCAAAGATCAAGCTGGAACCAGGGAAAAAAGATCCAACTAAAAAATATAATGTTATTGACAAGCTTTATCCAAAAGAAGTGTCAAAACCGGCATTTACACCAGGAGGATTTTAAATGGAACTGCGACCTTATCAGCAGGAAGCAAAGGAAGCAATCTTTGAACAGTGGGACAATGGAGTATTAAAGACTCTGCTGGTGCTTCCTACAGGATGCGGCAAAACGGTTGTGTTTGCAAAAGTTACGGAAGACTGTGTGCGGCAGGGAGACAGAGTACTGATCCTTGCCCACAGAGGTGAACTGTTGGAGCAGGCTGCTGATAAATTAAAGAAGACAACGGGATTGGGATGTGCGATGGAAAAAGCTGGTTCTTCTTGTCAGGGGAGCTGGTTCCGTGTGGTCGTTGGATCTGTGCAGACACTTATGAGGGAGAAACGGTTGAGTAGCTTTGAACCGGATTATTTTGATACGATCATCATTGATGAAGCACATCACTGCATTTCTGGCAGTTATCAGCGTGTACTGCAGCATTTTTCACATGCACATGTACTGGGAGTTACTGCTACACCGGATCGAGGCGATATGAGAAATCTTGGTACATATTTTGAATCCCTGGCTTATGAGTATACCCTTCCAAAAGCAATTAAGGAAGGGTACCTTTCTCCTATCAAGGCATTGACAATCCCATTAAAGATCGATATGAGCGGAGTGTCTGTGCAGGCGGGAGATTTTAAGGTGAGTGAGATCGGGACAGCCCTGGATCCTTACCTGCAGGGAATCGCAGAAGAGATGCAGAAATACTGTAAGGATAAAAAAACAGTTGTGTTTCTTCCATTGGTAAAGACCAGTCAGAAGTTTCGCGACCTGCTGAACGAATATGGTTTTCAGGCGGCAGAAGTAAATGGGGGCAGTCAGGACAGAGCGGAGATCCTCAGGGATTTTGACCAGGGGAAGTACAATGTGCTGTGCAATTCCATGCTTTTAACGGAGGGCTGGGACTGTCCGTCTGTTGATTGCATTGTCGTGCTCCGACCAACAAAGGTAAGGAGCCTTTATTGTCAGATGGTAGGACGAGGCACCAGATTATCCCCGGAAACAGGAAAAGACCATTTGTTGCTGCTGGATTTCCTATGGCATACGGAGCGGCATGAACTGTGTCATCCTGCAAGCCTGATCTGTGAAAACGAAGAGGTTGCACAGAAAATGACAGAGAACCTGGAAAAGGAAGCCGGCATGCCGGTTGACATTGAAGAAGCAGAGAAAAAGGCATCAGAAGATGTTGTGGCACAGCGCGAGGAAGCTCTGGCGAAACAGCTTGCGGAAATGAAACGAAGAAAAAAGAAACTTGTGGACCCGCTGCAGTTTGAGATGTCGATTCAGGCAGAAGACCTGACAAATTATGTACCTTCTTTTGGGTATGCGATGCAGCCGCCTTCTGAAGAACAGAAGAAAAAGCTGGAAAAACTGCAGATCGATCCAGAGGGGATAGATAATGCAGGAAAGGCAGATCTTCTCATCGATCGGTTACAGCAGAGGGTCAAAAATAATATGGCATCACCCAGACAGATCCGGCAGCTTGAAGGCAGGGGATTCCAGCATGTTGGAACCTGGACATTTGAGCAGGCAAAGAATGTAATTGACAGGATTGCAGCCAACGGATGGAGAACACCTTCAGGCATTCATCCGCAAAGTTATACACCACAGGAACATAAAGGAGCATAAACATGGAGCAGAGGACAAGTCTGACAGAAATAATTGAATACATTGATCCAGGCTCTTTGAATTATCAGGAATGGGTAAATGTCGGCATGGCCCTGAAACAGGAAGGTTATTCTGTCACTGTATGGGACCAGTGGAGCCGGAGGGACTTTGGCAGATATCATTCTGGAGAATGTGAGCGAAAATGGAAAAGTTTCTCTGGTTCTTCTTCTCCGGTAACAGGAGGCACGATCGTTCAGATGGCAATGGAGCATGGTTGGGTTCCGGAAAAAGGACATGAACTGGACTGGAACGACAGCATACAGGCAGACAGTGATCGTGTTGTAGTGGATAAGAACTGGCTGGAGGGTCAGGAGATTCAGGAACCACAGGACTGGAATCCGGCAGAACAGCTGATCTGTTATCTGGAGACTTTGTTTGAAGCCGGAGAAAACGTTGGTTATGTAACAGGCAGCTGGGAAAAGACCGATGAAAAAGGGACACGGTGGCTGCCACAAAAAGGCAGCTGGGATCGCACTGCAGGACAGCTCATTGAGCAGCTGAATGGCTGTAATGGAGATATTGGTGCTGTACTTGGTGATTACAATCCGGAAGCCGGAGCGTGGATCCGTTTTAATCCATTGGATGGAAATGGCTGTAAAAATGAAAATGTAACAGAATACAGATATGCACTTGTGGAATCTGATCGCATGGATCTGGAGAAACAGAATGCCATTTTGCGGGAACTGGAGCTTCCGATCGCCTGCCTGGTGTATTCCGGAAAGAAAAGCCTTCACGCGATCGTGCGCGTAGATGCAGCAGATTATAACGAATACAGGAAACGTGTAGATTATCTCTATGAGGTCTGCCAGAAGAATGGAATTGATGTAGATACGCAGAACAGAAATCCTTCCAGGTTGTCCAGAATGCCTGGCGTACAGCGTGGGGAAAAGAAACAGTTCATTGTAGATACGAATCTGGGGAAATCTTCCTGGAACGAATGGTATGAGTGGATTGAGGGTATCAATGATGATCTTCCGGAACCAGAAGGGCTGGAGGAGGTCTGGGAAAACCTTCCGGAACTGTCACCGTGCCTGATTGAAGGAATCCTCAGGAAAGGTCATAAGATGCTAATCGCCGGTCCTTCCAAAGCCGGTAAGTCATTCCTGCAGATAGAACTGTGTATTGCCATAGCTGAAGGCAAGAAATGGCTGCAGTGGTACTGTGCGCAGGGACGTGTTATGTATGTCAACCTGGAACTGGATAGAGCGAGCTGCCTGCACCGATTTAAAGATGTTTATACAGCAATGGGAATCTCTCCGGAGAATCTGAAAAATATTGATATATGGAATTTAAGAGGTAAGTCGGTACCGATGGATAAGCTGGCACCAAAGCTGATCAGAAGGGCTGCAAAAAAAGACTATGTAGCGATCATTATCGACCCGATTTATAAAGTCATCACCGGTGATGAGAACAGTGCCGATCAGATGGCAAACTTCTGTAATCAGTTCGATAAAGTCTGCACAGAACTCGGATGTGCCGTGATCTACTGCCACCATCACAGCAAAGGCAGTCAGGGCGGTAAGAAATCCATGGACCGTGCGTCTGGCTCTGGCGTATTTGCCCGTGATCCGGATGCACTGCTGGATCTGATTGAACTGGAACCAAGCGAAGCCCTGATGAAGCAGGAAGAGAATAAAGCTGTCTGCGGAGCCTGCAAGAGCTATCTGGATGCGCATTTTAAGTGGCAAGATGACCTTTCACAGGATGATTTGCTGAGCAGTGTACAAATGCTGGACTATTGCAGGGAACACCTGGATAAATGGCAGATGAAGGCCTTGGAGCGACAGATAGAGGCTGCAAAAGATACCGTAAAAGCAAAGACTGCCTGGAGAATAGAGGGAACGCTCAGAGAGTTTCCAAAGTTTGAACCGGTCAATTTGTGGTTCGATTACCCGGTACACCGCATTGATCAAGTTGGAAGCCTTAAGGATCTGCAGCTGGAAGTAGAGAAACCAATGTGGCAAAAAGGAAAAGAGATGCGCAAGAAACAAAGTGAACAGGTACGCAAGGCTAAAAAAGAAAAATACAAGATGGCAATAGAGAATTTTCGTTTTGAACATGAAGACAAATATCCGACTGTAAAAGAATTATACGAAGTCCTGAAATCAGACGCAGAGGCAACCGGAGAGAAACATCCGGAAGAAAAAACAATCCGAAATTCGTTAAAAGAAATCGGATTTATGGTAGATAAAAATACACATTGTCTTTGCCCGTTACCTTAATTACGGGAATCGGGAATACTTGCCCGTAACCTAGGTTATGGGAATAGCGGGAAAATTCCTGCAACCTTGATTACGGGAACGGGAATGTTCCTGCCCTTTACTTAGGTTACGGGAACGCGGGAACTTGCCTGCCCGGCACCTATATATAAATATATACACGGGAATCGGGCAAGCCCTCTGTACGGGTTATTCCCACCCTAAGTGTGGGGCGATTGAGGACGCCCCCACAACGGGTTAGGAGAATACCCGCCCAGTACAGTCGCGCAGGAAAGGAAGAAAAGAAAAAAATGACAAGTGAGAAAATGACGATAACAATTCCAATTATGTTTTTTGATCATTGGATGAAAGATATGCCAGAAATTAAAACAAGAGAAAGAAAAGGGAAGATTCGATCACGGGATGCTGATGTTCTGTCTTGGATGGATAAGCCAGAAAATTCAGCTGTCATTACCGTCATGGTTCTTCGAGAAATCTTACAAGAATGCATTCGAAGGGGGATTATAATTTATAATCCAACAAAAAGGACGTGGAGAGGAGTTGATTATGATGGCGACTGAATTTTTCCTGGCGATGAATCCGCCGACAGTAACACATCAGGAACACAAAGTAGCTGTTGTGAAAGGCAGACCGGTCTTTTATGATCCACCAGAATTGAAAGCAGCCAGACAGAAGCTGATGGCACATCTTGGTGGAGAAGTTCCGGAAGAACCGTATAGAAAAGGTGTCAGGCTGATCACAAAGTGGTGCTTTCCTGATGATGGCAAACATGGGAACGGTACCTACCGGATCACGAAGCCTGATACAGATAATCTCCAGAAGTTGTTAAAGGACTGCATGACCAGAGTTGGATTCTGGGAGGATGATGCATTGGTGGCATCCGAGATAGTTGAGAAGTTCTGGGCGCAGATTCCAGGGATCTATATCAGGATTGAAGAATTATGACAGGAAAAGAATTACTAAAGCTCTGGGAGCTGTATCCGGAAGCCAGGAGCTTATATGAACAGTACAACGACATCCTGTTGGAAGATGATGCTGCCTGGAAAGAACTTGTAGATACAGCAGAAGAACTGATACAAAACAACAGTTCCGATTTATCCCAGGAAGTAATTCTGGAAACAGTCAGACAATTGGAGTATTTGGCGAAGAGGAGAAGATCTGGATGGAGAAGATAAAATTAAAACCGTGCCCGTTTTGTGGTGGCAAAGCAAGTCTGATCAAAAATGAATGTCCTGATACGGGGTATGTAGGATGGTTCGTATATCATGATTGCCGAAAGTTCGGACCTCACGGAATTAAGACAAGACTTGATAGAGATCCGAAGTGTGCTGCGCAGGCATGGAACAAGAGGAAGGAATGAACCAGTCAATGCTGATCTTGGACACCCCGGCGAATTGCGAATGCTGTTTATGTTTGAGCGGGATTACGCTTGCGTGTACTGTATGCAGGGCCAAGGGAAAGATTATCGAGGATCCTTTCAACAAGCTGTGGTGGTGTCCACTTATACCATTAAATCCAGAGAAAGAAGGTAAATAAATGAGTAGTGTAAAAATGATCAAACTTGAAGACGGGGATTATGTCCCGGAAGAGTGCTGCACATTTGTCAGGAACTTTGAAACGGGCGAAATGGAAATAGATGATGTCATCCTGCCGTGTGGTTGCGACTGCTCGCGTGGTGGCACCCTTGATATTTCATGCGAAAGCTGTGTGATTCAGAAGATAATGAATGAGTATGGTGAACAGGAAGAGAACAGATGGATTCCAGTCAGCGAGCGGCTGCCAGATCCGGATGAATATATTCTGGTATCATTTGAGAACTTTTCTGTTCCGATGATTAGCAGATACACAGTAGATGATGAAGATAACGGTACATTTAGAATAGGCGATGAAGTTGACAGTTTTGTTGATAATGACTTGTTTGTCAATGCATGGATGCCGCTTCCGAAACCATACAAGGAGAAAATGAACGATGATTAATTTAGCAAATATATGTGTTCTGATCAGAACGCAAGAGGAATACGAGAAGATTTTGGAAGAGGCAAGAAAACAGGGATATAAATGGTATGGAGAAAAAGGCGTGTTTGTGCTTGGAGATCAGCAACTTCCAGATATATTAAAGTTTTATTCAGATAAAACTGTTGTAAGGCAAGCATGCCCTGACCATACATATAAGTTGTATGAAGCATCTGAACTGCTTGGAACAAAAGAACTGACCGCCAGAGAATTTATCGACTGGATGGTAAGGTTTTCAGGTTGCAGCTGTAATAATTACAGAAAATGTGTTCTTGGAAATGAGAATACAAAATGCAAGAAAATGTTGTGCGATACAGATACATGGAAAGGCAACGAGGATGAATTGCTTGAACTTGCTAAGGCAGGCGAAACAGATATCATGTCAATGAAAGAAAAAAGCGTTTCAATAATCGAAAATTTTATTGAAGCACCTGACCGCTCTAAAATAACTGATGAGTTCGTTGATTGTTTGAAATTTGCGGTTGATAAGCTGAAAGAGGTGAGCAAATGACAATAGGCGAAAGAATTAAGCGGGTACGCCGCGCAAATAAAATGAGCCTCAAAGCATTCGGTTCTGAGCTGGGTGTGGCTGATAGAACCGTGATGAACTGGGAGAAGAACAACAGCGGAGTGCCATTTGAGATGGCAATACAGATTTGCCAGAAGTTCGGGTGTACGTTGAACTGGTTGGCGGGAATTAAAGAAGAAGCTCAGGAGAAACAGATTCCGAAGAAGCCGGAAAACATGAAAACTATTTTTGATTTTTCTGGCAGATATTATGCAACAAATGGTGAATGCCCTGTATGTGGTGCAGAGGTATTGAGCAGTTCGAGTGTGTATTGTAATAAGTGTGGGCAGAAACTTGACTGGAGAGAGGAGATAAGAAGATGACATACAGAAATCATGAGGGTTACCCGGACCCGACTTCTGGACGGGCTATAAACGGAGTACGATGGGAAGAATTGCAGCGTCTGAGAGAAAAAGAACATAATCTGAAACGCGGGCAGCGGGTTACGTTATATGTAAAATGCCAATCAGAAGAGGCGAGAGATCGTGGACGTGCGAAGAATTCAGAAAAAATCAGAAAGCCATATTGGGTAGTAGAATTGTACAGATATTGTGTGCTTTTGGAGGATGAGAAAGGCTATCGAACAGCACCTTCATACATACAGCTGCAGTCATTAATGAGAGGTGGGGATTGATGGAAATTAAGGTCACAAGAGATCTGCTGGACCATTACCGGAAAATGAAGCAGGAAATACCGGTACTGGAGCTGGAACTTCAGATGATGAAGAACACAGATACTGGGTTAGGAAATAGTGTTATATTGGACGGCAGAACCGGCTATCCTAGACCGCAGAGCGTTGTCGGATTTGATCAGAAGAAATATGATCGCCGGAGAAAGACTCTGGAACACAAAAAAGAGAAGGTTAAAGCTATGGACCAGTGGATAGACGATATCAAGGATGGCCAGACGAGATGTGTGTTCCGGATGTTTTATAGGCAGGGAATGACCTGGAAGACGATTGCGAAGCAGATCGGCATGCCGCACAATGAAGATTATCCGAGATTACATATCCGAGATGCGTATTTAAAAAAATGTGGGATAAAATGAAAAAGGTCGGAAAAGTCGGAAATGTCGTTGTATGATGAGAATGTAGCCAAAGGCTTAGAGGCCGGCGGCTCTTTTCTCCTCATTTCGTAAATAGAAATGTGAAAATATTCTACCCCAAGAATATAATTTTCAAAAGGGACCTCGTAGAAATTACGGGGTTCTTTTTGTGTAGTTTTCCGATATGGACATTTGCAAACAAATGTTCTATAATGCAAGTACATGTAAAAAGAAAAAATGATTTATAACATGGCACCCTTCGGGGTGCTTTTCTAATGCCATTTTTCATACAGCGTGCACAGCACCAGCGTAGTCTTCGACGTAAGACCTCCTTTCTGACGGTGGCAATCGGCTGTTGTTTTATGGTGCTGGCAGGACTGTATTTCATAATATCCAAAACCGACGAATGAGAGGTGGTGAGGCTTGGCAAGAGTACCAGATCAGAGAGTAGAGCAGGCCAAGGCATTAT
Source organism: Blautia sp. CAG:237 (assembly GCF_000436615.1). Lineage (NCBI taxonomy): Bacteria > Bacillati > Bacillota > Clostridia > Lachnospirales > Lachnospiraceae > Blautia > Blautia sp. CAG:237. The sequence goes on along the minus strand of NZ_FR886736.1, from coordinate 22,621 downwards.
ATGACAAAGGCTTGAAATTAATAGACATTGCCAATCAGTTAGGAATTCCAGAAGGAACAGTCCGAAGCTGGAAGAATAGATACAAATGGGATTGCAACGTTGCAAAAGAAAAACGCAACGTTGCGAGAAAAAAAAGAGGTGCTCAAACTGGAAACAAAAATGGTTCTGGTGGACCGCCTGGAAATAAAAAAGCAGAGAAGTACGGATTCTTCTCAAAGTATCTCCCCGAAGAAACCAGGGAGATACTTTCTGCCATTGATCATGCTGATCCGCTGGATCTTCTGTGGCATCAGATACGGCTTGCTTATGCTGCTATCATCCGAGCACAGCGCATTGCTTACGTGAAAGACCAGCAGGATAAGACCATTGAGAAGATTGAAGAGAAAGATGGAAATGTCATTGGCGAGAAATGGGAAGTGCAGCAGGCATGGGATAAGCAGAATAACTTCCTGAAGGCTCAGGCCAGAGCTCAGGGCGAACTCAGGAACATGATCAAGCAGTATGACGAGATGCTTCACAAGAATTGGGAAGCTGCTTCTGAGGAACAGCGCGCCCGAATCGCACAGATGAAGGCACAGACGGATAAACTTACCGGCAATAACCAGGAGATTGAGGACCTGGACGATATAGAAGGCGAGATCTATGGCAGCAGTGAATAAATTTACCAAAAAGAAAACTATTTTATATCGTTTTTCTGAGAAACACAAAGAATACATCCGCAGATGCAGGGAATGTTCTTACAATGTGGCAGAGGGTGCCGTTCGTGCTGGTAAGACAGTTGATAATGTCTTTGCTTTTGCACATGAGCTGAAGACCACCCCAGACAAGATCCATCTTGCAACTGGATCTACAATGGCGAATGCCAAAATGAACATTGGTGACTGCAATGGGATGGGGCTTGAATGGATCTTTCGCGGACAGAGCCATTGGGGAAAGTACAAAGACAATGAAGCGTTATTTATCAAAGGTCCGGCAACCCATAACAGGCAGAAGATCGTAATCTTTGCAGGTGGAGCCAAAGAGGACAGCTACAAGAAAATCCGTGGTAACTCCTATGGCATGTGGATCGCGACCGAGATCAACCTTCATCACGATAACACCATCAAAGAAGCATTTAACCGACAGCTTGCGGCAAAGAGATTAAAAGTATTCTGGGATCTTAACCCGGATAATCCGAGAGCTGCTATTTATTCTGAATATATCGACAGATACCAGAAACAGCAGGAAGAGAATAATTTTCCGGGCGGTTACAACTATATGCACTGTACCATTTATGACAATATCAACATTACCACAGAACGTTTGCGAGAGATTGAGAGCAGATATGATGTTAACTCAATCTGGTATATGCGGGACATCAAAGGAATGCGCGTTGTTGCAAATGGTCTGATCTATCGCAGATTTGCAGATGACATCAGCACCAGGAAGTTTGGTTTTGCTATGAAAGAGAAACCGAAGGATATCATGGAGATCAATCTAGGCATTGACTTTGGAGGATCTGGCTCAGGTCATTCTTTTACAGCCACAGCGATCACAAGGGGATTTCAGATGGTTATCCCTCTGGCATCTGAGTGGATCAGCTGTAAAGATGAAAGCGGAAATCCGATAGAGATCGATCCGGATATGCTGGGTAGAATGTTTTGCAACTTTGTTCAGAAGATTTTGAGTCGGCATGGATATGTGACAGTGGTCTATGCGGACAGTGCAGAACAGACTTTGATCGCAGGAATACGCAGCAGTCTAAGAAAGAATGGTCTTGGCTGGATCAGAGTAGAGAATGCATTGAAGACGGAAATCAATGACCGTATTAATGCAACTTCGATTTTGATGGCGCAGGGGCGTTTTGCATATATGGATGGGGAATGCGACAGCCTGGTAAATGCTCTGTGTACTGCAGTCTGGGATCCGAAAGAATTGACAAAGAATGTAAGACTTGATGATGGAACCAGTGACATTGACTCACTGGATAGCTTTGAATATACGATTGAGCGGCAGATCAGTCAGCTCATCAGGTATGGGTGATTAACATGAATTATACAAAAATGTATCAGGCATTGCGGAAGATCCTGGATAAGGATGAGCAGATTGATTATGCCATGAGTAACAGGACTGCAGCACATATAGAACTGTGGTCAAAAATGTACGAAGATATGTCGCCGTGGCTTAATAAAAATATACAGAGCGCAGGAATTGCGGCAACGGTATCGGGAGAGATTGCCAGGCTGACAGTACTGGAAGTGAAGAGTGAAGTATCAGGAAGTGCAAAGGCGACATACATCAATAAGTTTTATCAGAAGGTGATTGAGAAGCTGAGAACACAAGTCGAGTATGCAAATGCAAAAGGCGGCCTTGTTTTTAAACCGTATGTAAATGCAGACGGTATATCAATTCAGTACATCCAGGCGGATAACTTCTTCCCACTGGAATTTGATACGGAAACGATTACAAAATGCGCGTTTCTTGATCAGTTTCGGAAAAACAATGAAATTTATTCCAGAATAGAAATACATTCCCTGAAAGATGGGATGCTGAACATTCGAAACAGAGCGTTTGTTTCTAAAACAGAGGGAATGATCGGAACAGAAATTCCTGTAGGATCTGTTGCACGATGGTCTGAACTGGCGCAGGAGATTACTTTTTCAGGAACAGATAAACTGCCATTTGGCTATTTCAGAGTACCGCTTGGAAATAATAAAGATGCAAACAGTCCTTTGGGAGCATCAGTATTTTCAAGAGGAGTGGAACATATCCAGGAAGCTGACAACCGATATTCTCAGATCAACTGGGAGTATGGAAGTAAGGAAACAGCCATTCATATCGCACAGAGTCTGCTGAAATATCGGAAGGACACAGATAGTTTTGAATATCCTGCCGGAAAGCAAAGGCTATACAGGGCAGTTGAATACAATACAGGACCGGTTGATAAGCCTTTTATGGAAGTGTTTTCACCAGAGATTCGGGACGAATCTTATTTTAATGGATGGAACCATCTCATGAGGCTGATAGAATTTGACTGTAATCTGGCTTATGGAACAATTTCGGATCCAAACAATACAGATAAGACTGCAGAAGAGATAAAAGCCAGTAAACAGCGTTCCTATTCTTTTGTACAGAGCTGTCAGACAGCACTGCAGCATGCCTTGGAAGATCTGGTGGATGCAATTTCATTCTGGTGTGATCTGTACCATCTCTGTCCTTCAGGAAACTACCAGACATCCTTTGACTGGGATGATTCTATTGTAACAGATGTGGAATCAGAAAGGCAGTCAGACAGGTTAGATGTTGCTATGGGAGCAATGTCCCTTGTGGAATACAGAATGAAATGGTACGGGGAAACAGAAGAGCAGGCAAAGGCAGCAGTACAGCAGCCAGAGGATACGGTGATTGAATGACCCAGGGGGAAATCGAACAGCTGACTGTAAAGACCGAGAATATCTTTTCCGAACTGGAAATCCGGATCATGTCAGATATTGCCCGGAGGATAAAAGAAAACGGCGTATCCACAGCATCGGCAGACTGGCAGATTAGTAGACTGCAGCAATTGGGAATGTCTGAGAAGCAGATCCGTACATGGATCCAGAAAGCCCTGGAAGCGTCAGACAAGGAAATGGATCACATATTCTCTGATGAGGCATACAGAGAATATTACGGTCATGCACGGGCATATAAGCTGGCAGATCTGGAGCAGATTCCTTTCGAACAGAATACATTTCTCCAACAGTTGCTTGAAGTAACAAAACAGCGGCTGAAAAGTGAATACAGGAACATCGCCGGTTCTATGGGCTTTGCAATCAGGGATCCTGCAACTGGAAAGATACGATCGGCTCCATTGATGGAGTATTACAGATCTACGCTGGACAATGCAGTGATGGACATTCATTCAGGAGCTTTTGACTACAATACAGTCCTGAGACGGACAATCAACCAGATGACTGCGTCCGGGATTCGGTACATAGAATATGATTCCGGACACCGTGACAGGGTAAATGTGGCAGTCAGAAGGGCTGTACTGACAGGGTTCCGGCAGATACAGGGGAAGATCAATGAGCAGGTGGCAGCAGATCTTGGTACAGATCAGTACGAGGTAAGCTATCACGTAGGTGCACGTCCGACACACCAGCCCTGGCAGGGTAAAGTTTGGAGTATGCAGCAGTTAAAAGAAGTGTGCGGCCTGGGCGAGATAACAGGGTTGAAAGGAATAAACTGTTATCATGATTACAGGCCATTTCCACCAGGATCTGTAAGGACTTATACAGATAAAGAACTCACACAGAAGCTCAAGGAGGAAAATACCCCAAGGGAATATAACGGAAAACAGTACACCACTTACGAAGCCCTTCAACAGCAGAGAAAGATGGAAAGGGGAATGCGAGCACAGCGTCAGAAGATCAAACTTCTTCAGGAAGGTGGTGCAGATCCAAACGATATCATTCTTGCGAAAGCAAAATATCAGGGACAGATGCAGACTTACAAAGATTTCTCTGAAAAGATGAAGCTTCCAGAGCAGAAAGAACGGATCATGCAGGATGGACTGAGGGGACATTTCATGCCGACAAAGGCAGAGCTTGAGAAAATAACCCCTTCGACATTGAAAAATGCGGCTGGGCAGGATATAATTGAAGTTAAGAAAACTACTCTAACTGGAAATCCTAATAGTATCACTCAGTTAACTGGTAAGAAAGGTGGAATTGAGAGAAATTATTATGATGAAAATGGTAGACAGTATAAGCAGATTAGCAATAATAATCATGGAAATGCTAAAATGCATCCATACGGTAAAAACGGAGAACATGCCCATGATTATAAGTATGAAGACGGAAAATTAATTGGTCGTCCAACCAGGGAATTGACAGAAAATGAGAGAAAGGAGAATGAAGATATATTATGACTGCAAAAGATTTAAGAGATAGAATTAACAGTATATGCACGCATGTTCTGTTTGACTATAATGGAAAAGAGTGTGGCGTGGATCCGTTTAATGAGAAACATTTTGATATGTGGTGTGGAGATGATTTTATGGAAGCTCACAGTATTGATGAAGTAATGAAAGCTCCATTCTTTGAGGGAAAGGCTCTGGAGGACATTGTTAATCAGCTTGAAAATGTGGAGGGTATGTAAAAATGCATGGTCCTAACTTTGTTTTGTGCCCTTTGGTGGATGAGAATATAGAGCCTATTGACTGTATTGAAAATTCGGATGCAGTAGATGGGATCATTAAGAAAGAAACAGTTCCGAAGAGGTTTAAAAAGAAACCGAATTGGGAAGTGATATGTGAAAAGTGTAAATGGCATGGGTATTGATACCACCACCAGCAGTGGCAGGTGGTATTTTTGTACCCATTTTAAGCAGTTGCGCTGGCGCAACAGGGAGATGACCAAACTTCTCGGGGCTGTCCGTTAAACAGCAGGTAAGCACACAGAGAAATCTGAGGTGCTATTTTTATGCTTTTCGTCAGCTGATCAGACGTAAAATAGTCGGATGATCGTGGCTCACACACGTAAACCAAGAGTAGAAAGAGAGATAAAAGAATGAAAAGAGAAGATTTAACAGCAAAAGGACTTACAACAGAACAGATTGATTTTGTTATGGCGGAATATGGAAAGGAAATCAATCCTTTAAAGGCAGAGAGAGATTCTTACAAGAATCAGTTGGACACAGCACAGGCTTCTTTGAAGGCTATGGAGGGAATTGATGCAGCGGCTCTTCAGACGAAGGTTACTAACCTGACAGCACAGCTTCAGGGCAAGGATACTGAGATTGCAAAGATCAAAGCTGATTATGAGTTTGATGCCTCTGTGAAAGAAGCCATCCGCAAGGCATCTGGCCGAAACGAAAAGGCGATCATGGCTCTTTTAGATACAGATACCCTGAAAGCGTCCAAAAACCAGGCTCAGGATATCGAGACAGCAATTGCAGATCTGAAGAAGGAGAATGATTATCTGTTCCAGCAGCCGTCCACGATTCCGCGGGTGGTATCTTCAACCACAGGAATCAATAACGATGCACAGACTAAAAAAGAGCAGGCAAATGAGGCACTGAGAAGTCTGCTCGGAAAAGGAGAGTAAAGAATGGCAGTAAATATTACAAACAGAGCTGACGCAGAGGCGATCATCCGTGAACAGATTGTATCCAATATTTTTCAGGATGCACCGAAAAACTCTGTATTTATGGGGATGGCAAAAAAACTTCCGAACATGACCAGTAACCAGACCAGAATCCGTGTGTTGGATTTCCTTCCAACCGCATACTGGGTAGATGGTGATACCGGAATGAAACAGACTACCAGACAGGCCTGGGATAATGTGTACCTCACAGCAGGAGAACTTGCAGTTATCGTACCTATTCCGGATGCAGTTATTTCCGATGCGGAATTTGATATTTTTGGTGAGATCACACCACGTATCATGGAAGCAATCGGGCAGAAAGTAGATGCAGCAGTTATTTTTGGTGACAATCGCCCAAGAGAATGGCAGGCAGATCTTATCACCCTGGCGAGACAGGCAGGAAATAATGTATCACCTGCAGCCGGAAAAGATTATTATGATCTGATCCTTGGTGAAAATGGTGTATTTGCCAAAGTGGAAGATGATGGATTTGGCGTATCTGGAGCAATTGCGGCAATGACCTTTAAATCAAAACTCCGTGGACTGCGCGATACTACAGGTCAGCCGATCTTCAAGAATAATATGCAGGAAGTGTCAAGATATACATTAGATGGAGCACCGATTACATTTCCTGAGAACGGTGGATTTTATCCGGATATCGCACAGCTGGTAGTTGGCGATTTTAGCCAGGCGGTATATTCCATCAGACAGGATGTTACGGTGAAAATCTTGGATCAGGGTGTAATTCAGGACCCGGCCACAAAAGAGATCGTATATAACCTTGCACAGCAGGATATGACCGCAATCCGAATTGTATTCCGTATGGGATGGGCACTTCCAAACCCGGCAACACGTATGAATGAAGACCGTACAGGATGTGCGTTTGCTTACCTGGAACCAGGAACACCACTTATAACCCAGAAAGTTACATTTACAGTGACTGAGGGAAGTGATGCAAGTAAAGGAACCCGCATCAATGTGGATGGAGCAATCCTTATTACTGATGATAACGGAAAGGCAGAGTTTAATCTCCGTGCGGGATCATACACTGCGAAGATTACCAAAAAAGGATTTGCTTCAATGACAGAAACAATTGTTGTAGAGAAGACAGCAGTAACCAAAGAGATTACACTTGTGGCTCAGAAATGACAAAGGAGTGAAACCTGATGTATGTGAACTACGGATATTACGAATCAAAATATCTTCTGGGCAGGGAACCGACTGTCCCGGAAGATGATTTTATGTTCTGGGAAAAACAAACAGAAAGGGTTCTGAATCAGTATACGTTCGGCCGTCTGACCGCTGATACAGAGCTTTTGACCGATGAGGTGAAAGATTGTGCCTGTGAACTTGCAGAGCTCTTATATCAGGCGGATAGGAGTGCACAGCAGGCAGCAGTACAGGGCGGTGTTCTTCAGTCGTACTCCAATGACGGGGAATCCGGAACTTTTGATCTGTCACAGTCTACTTTCACAGAAGAGGGCAAGGCAAAGAAGATCAGCGAAATCATTCATCGGTATCTTGGGAACACAGGGCTTTTGTACCGGGGAGTGTGATCATGAATCAGAATTACATCCACACAATCACTCTGTATAACCGGATCCAGGCGGCAGACAGCGAAGACAAAAGGGAACACTGGCAGAGAACTGTGCTCCATAACTGTTTCTGGAAGTCTGAGGTAAAGACCAGTTTCAGCGGAACGCAGGCAAGTGTACAGAATACTTACGTGGTCAGGATCCCGGAGGATGAAAGGTATCGTCCATATGCAGAATATGTCAAAGATTCGGAAGGACATTTCACCATGTCTCAGGGAGATATCGTGATCTACGGCGAATGTACAGAGGAAATCACAGGAGCATCCGGACAGACCGCCGCCCAGATCATGAACCACCACAAGCCGGATGCTTTTAAAGTGACTGCATCTGCAGATAACACGAAGTTTCCTGTTGCAAAGCATTACCGCCTGGGAGGATAAGCCATGGATGTAAAACTTGAGTGGAAGAAATCTCCGAAAGAGATTGCCAAGGAAAAAGTCGGCGGTCGGGACAATATGCTGTTTCTTGCGAATCAGGCAGCAGAACTCATGGATCCGTATGTTCCAGCAGATAACCTGGCGCTTGCACAGAATATCGTTATTACTGCAGATGATGATTGTGGACACATCACATACGTCAGCCCTTACGCCCATTACCAGTGGGAAGGCGAGCTGTACGGACCAAACTATCCGATCACGGACGGGGGAGAAATTGTTGGTTTCTACTCCCCGCCACACAAAACACCGACAGGAAAAAGGCTGCAGTACAGCGATTTCCGGCATCCGCTGGCAACAGATCACTGGGACAAGGCAATGATGACAGCGAGAAAAGGTGATCTTGCAAGAGCCTATGAGAATCATCTGAAAGGAAAAATGTAATGACAAAACATGAGGCAGTAAAAGCATACTTTGAGCCTAAAGTGGAAGAACTGGCAGGAACCCTGTTAAACTTCAATTTTTCCCCGGAGGCTCGGGACAGTATTTCACTGATCACAAATTATTCCGACAAGGTCAGAAAGAAGTACATCACTGGAAACGTACAGAAAGAATATGGATTTTCCATCATTATCGTAAAACCGTACTCTTCTGAACAGGATGATCTGAATCTGGAGGCTATGAATTTTGCCCAGGCATTCATGGACTGGATGGATGAGCAGAATGAGAAGAAAGAATATCCGGATCTTGGAGAAAACTGCACGGTAGAGAGAATGGAAAACCTTCAGAACATGCCAAACCTGTCTGGAGTAAATTGCGAGGCAGGATTGGCACGTTACATGATACAGGCAAGAATTATTTACAGAGAAAGGAACGTGAACGTATGAAATTACAGAGAAAAGCACTGAGGCATTATCTTGATTATACATTCAAGAGAGAATTAAAATCAGCAGCCTGGGAAGTTCTGGGCGATGACATCGAAGATATGTCTGTAGAATTGAATCCGGATACTGACCAGAAGGAGAATATTCTCGGACGGATCAGAACCTCCGACAAAGGATATAAACCATCTATAAGCGCAGACCCGTATTATGCAGATCCGGAGAAAAAGATTTATCCAAAGATCAGAGAAATTGCTATGGATCGTCTGAGAGGGGATAAGTGCAAGACTTACATGCTGGAAGTGATCGTGGAAGATACCAGTGCGGCCAAACAGTTGGCATATGTACAGGAAGTTATGGTAAAACCGCAGTCTTACGGTGGAGATACGGAAGGGGTAGACTTCCCGTTTAATATACTGGAGGATGGAGAAAGAATCAAAGGCTATGTTACTTCTGAGTCACTGAATACAGATTCTCCGGTATTTACGGAAGGAGCAATTGAAGCAGCGTAAACAGACATAAAACTGAATAGGGGTGTCAGAGATGGCACCCCGTCCTTTTTTATGCCCAAATTTAAGGTTTAAGGTGTCCGATTCGGACACCCAAGGAGGAATAGAATGGCTTCATTAGAGAAAAAAACAAACGAGATCATCATCGAGGATGGCAGTAAAACCTATGAGATCAAGAACAGGCAGGGCAAGAAACTGGCAGAGTTCTGTTTCCGCCCGGCAGATACCAATATTCTTTCCAGATACGAGGATGTCAGAAAATTCTTCAATGAATTTAAGCTCCAGGATGAAGACGATATCACAGAATGTCAGCAGAAAGTAATCGAACAGCTGGATTATCTGGTAGATGCAGACACGGGAAACACATTCTTCAGCATCATGGGTCCGTTCTCGCCGATGACAGATGGAACACTGTTTTACGAGGTATGCCTGAATACGGTATGCAGCGTCATTAACGAAGAATTTGATGCGCGCCTGGAGAAAATAAAAAGCCGCGTAAACAAATACACGGCAAAGTACCGTTCTTCCGGAAGAAGATACACCAAGAAGAAACGTCATCATGGATGATCAGTGGAGACTTCCGGAAAACATTGAGTTAGGCGGCGAAGAATATGACATCCGGACAGATTTCAGGGCGATTCTGGATATTTTAAAGGCTATGGCAGATCCGGAACTGTCAGATCAGGAAAAGTCACAGGTGATGCTCGAGATCTTGTATTGGGATCCGGAAGAAATCCCAGTCGAATATTTGAACGAAGCCCTTGAAAAAGGGAAAGAGTTCATTGACTGCGGAATCACCGGAGAAGGTAAAAGCAAAGTCCGGTTAATGGACTGGGAGCAGGATTCACCTATCATTGCACCAGCAGTCAATAAAAATATCGGAAAGGACATCCGTTCCCTGGAATATGTGCACTGGTGGACTTTCCTTGGAGCCTATATGGAGATTGCAGATGGACTGTTCAGCCAGGTGCTTTATATCCGCCAGAAGAAAGCCAAGGGCAAGAAGCTGGAGAAATGGGAGATGGAGTTTTACAGGAACAACAAGAAGTTGATCGACCTGAAACAGACAGTGAAGAAGCGGTCAGCAGAGGAAGAGGCAGCTCTGAATGAGCTGTTTGGAATTAAGAAGTAGTGAGGTGGTTGCGTGGCAGATGGAACAGTAACGATCGATACAGAAGTAAATGAAAAAGGTGTCGAAGTCGGAGCGAGAGATATCGAGGCTTCCATGAAGCGCATGACCTCCACCATTGGAAAAGCCAGCGAAAAAACAAGGATCGCTATCCAGAAGCAGGTAGATTCCGTTTCAAAATTAAACAATCAGTACAGCCAGCAGGCAAAGAAAGTAGTTTCCTTAAAGCAGAGATTAAAAGAAATCTCCGGACAGAAAGTAGAAACGGACGAATACAAGCGCCTTGGTAAAGAACTGGACGATATTTACGAAAAGTCTGCAAAACTCGAAGGTGAACTGAGAGAATGGAGCAAGCTTGGGTTTTCAGATGATTCAGGCGGCTTCAAGGAGAAAGAAAAAGAACTCCAGAAAATGCTTGAAACGATAGAAAGCCTTGAAGAAAAACAGAAAGAAATGAGAAAATCCGGTACAGCTTATGTTGATCCAAGGAGTCTTTCTGAATATCAGAGCACAGCATACAGGCTCACGACGGAAGAAATCCGGTTGGATGATATGAATAATCGTCTGGTAACGTCTTTTGCATCCGTAAAGGAAAAAGTGCGTGAATGCGGAGGAGTTGTCGATGAAGTCGGGAACAAGGCACCTGCATTACAAAAACTGCAGAATGCATTGGAAAAGCTTTCGCCGAAACTGGCACAAAACGGTATGAAACAGCTTAAATCCAGTATGAAGAGCCTGATCCGTACAGTGGAGAAGCTGAGTATGAAGCTCCTGAAACTGTCGGCAAGTTCCGTTGCAGGCGGCATCAGGAAGATATCTTCAGGTATCTTCAGCATCCACAAGTCGGCCAACAAGAGCACCTCGTCGCTTGGTACGATGACCAAGGCGATACGGACGTTGCTGAAATACAGCATCGGTATCCGCAGTCTGTATGTTCTGATGAACAAGCTGCGGAGTGCAGCAGTCGAAGGATTCCAGAATCTTGCACAGTACAGCGGCACGACAAACAACAGCATCTCCATGCTACAGTCATCCCTGACACAGCTGAAGAATGCCCTTGCGACAGCATTTGCTCCGATCTTGACAGTGGCTGCCCCGATTCTGGTGCAGTTTATCAACCTGCTTTCCCAGGCACTTACCTATGTGGGGATGTTCTTTACGGCCTTAACCGGTCAGAAGACATTCACGAAAGCAGCATCTGTCCAGCAGGATTACGCGGCCAGTCTTGACAAGACAGCGGACAGCGCCAAGAAAGCGGCGAAAGCCCTGGAAGGCTACCTGAGCCCGCTTGATGAGATCAACAATTACGATGATGGCAGCGACAGCTCTTCGTCAGATGGAACCGGCGGCGGTTACACAGGTCCGACACCGGATCAGATGTTTGAAGAGGTTCCGATCAAGAACTCCATCAAGGGCATCGCCGACAAGATCCGCAAGCTGATCAAACAGGAAGACTGGGGGGGACTTGGAAAGTACTTAGCCCAGTGCATCAACAAGGGACTGAAATATGTCTATGATGTGATCAGCTGGAAAAACGTCGGTCCGAAGGTCACAGAGTTCTGTGATGCATTCACCAGGACCTTCAACAGCCTGGTCGATAACATCGATTGGGATATTATGGGACGTACTGTCGGAGCAGGGATCACAACGCTGATCCGGACGTTCAACCGTCTTACCGATCCAGCCACAGGCATCAATTTCGAGAGGATTGGAAGCGGCATCTCACAGGGACTGCGGGGAATGATCGATGAGATCCCGTGGAGAGAGTTTGGAAATGCTCTTGGGAACAAATTTATGATCGCATGGCGGATGTTCGATGGCTTTGTACAGGACATGGCCAGAAAGAACAATGCAGGGATCACAGGCTGGCAGGAACTTGGCAATGCAGTAGCAGAAGCCCTGAATGGCATGTCTGACAAGGTAGACTTCTCAGATATCGCAGAATCCCTGACGACAGGAATCAACGGTGCATTTGAGAGCCTGGCACAGTTCACAGAAAATTTTGACTGGGACGAAGTAGCAGAAAATATCGGCAACGGAATCGCGACCTTCATACAGGACTTCAAATGGAAAGAGAATGGAGAAGCACTTGGAGATTTCCTTTCCCACTTGTGCACGGCACTTACAGATGCCATTACACCAGATACTTTTTATAATCTGGGCAAAGGGATCGGAGATTTTCTTGGACAGTTACCATGGATCCAGATCCTTAAAACAGCAGGAAAAATGATAATCCTTGGAATCGCCGGAGCATTAGAAGGAATGTGGGAAAGTGAAGGGTTACCGGGGAAAATCGCAGCTGTGATAGCAGCAGCTTTTCTTGCAGTAGAGTTTAGCAAGACGGGCATCGCTTCTTTTGCAGGTAGCCTTATCGCAAAATTGGGGGCGAAATTACTTGCAACAGAATCTGTTTCAGCCTTAGCAGGAAGCCTTTCCGGTCTTGTGAGCGGTGGATTAAGCGGTGTAACAGGAGCGCTTGATACCCTTGTTTCTTCTGCGCTTCCGGTTATCGGCACAGCAGGACTGATTGCTGTAGCAACAGCAGGCACTGTGGAGCTGACAAAGAAGATTGCGGAACTGGTAGAAACAGCACAGGGAGGAAACGGCATTCTTTCACAGACAGGAGGCTATCTTCATGATTACACAGGCGCAATGAGCGAAGCACACGCAATCACACAGGAGCAGGCAGAAGATCTCTGGAAGCTGATTGAGGCGGATGAATCTGCCGGAAAAGCAAACAATGAGATGTACGACGATATGATCCAGAAGCTCACAGAGTATGGCGTATCTGCAGATAAAGCCAGAGGAATCCTGGAGCAGTACGGGGCACAGGCAGGAGTTTCCACAGAATTTGTAGAAGACATGACTGCAAAAGTAGAAGCTCTTGGAACTGGATTTTCCGAGACGACAGGCAAGATCGATACCTCTTCTATCACAGTGAAGGACGCGATCAAGGGAGTTCGGGATGTTTTGTATGATCTGAGCATGACTTCAAGTGATTATGCCGGTACTTATCAGGGCATCCTGAGCAGCTTTAATAACACAAGTGGTTCAGCAGCGACAGCGCAGGAAGCATTTGACATGGTATACAATTCCCTGAAAGACGCAGGCGTGCCGCTGGATGAGCTGAATCAGGCACTGGCAGAGAGATTTCCAAGTGCCACTGTAGCAGTAAAAACCAGTGTAGACAAGAATATTGTCGGAGCACAGGAGACAGTGACCAGTGCAACCGGTAAGATGAAGACAGATGCGGAATCAAACCTCTCAGATGTACAGAAGGCAGCAGAAGACGCAACCAGCGGCGTAAATACCGCTACTGTTACGAACTGGGGAAGTTCTGCGAAAGAGGTTTCAAAAAATCTGGATCAGATGAAACAGACGGCAAATCTGAAGCTTGGAGAGATGCAGAGGACTGTAAACTCTCATTTCAGCAGTCAGTACAACACTATGACCTTCAAATGGAAGAAAGCCAGCGAACGGATCAGTCAGATCATAGCAGATATGATTGGGATGGTGAATCAGAAGATGAACAGCCTGACTTCCTCTATGGAACGAGCAGGAACCAGAATGGGAAATGGACTGGCACAGGGAGTTGCCAACGGCACAACAGGAATCACGAGAACGCTCAACAACATGATTTCAGAGGTGAACCGTACTATCGGGAATATCAACAATGCAATTTCCGGAGTAGAGCATGCCTTTACATTTTCTTATGATGTCACAGGCCCTACAGGGGAACGCCGATGGGGCAATTACTGGATGAATCTTCCGCGGGTAAGCTCAGTTCCATACCTTGCAAGCGGAGCCGTCATTCCGCCACGATCGGAGTTCCTGGCAGTTCTGGGTGACCAGAAAGTAGGAAACAACATTGAAGCTCCGGAGAACCTCCTGAGAAAGATCGTCCGGGAGGAATCACCACAGAAGCAGGATGGCAACACCTACAATATATCGGTGACGGCTTCCGGAAGAAAATTATTAAACATTATCTTGGAAGAAGGAGAGCTTCAGAGAAGCAGGAATGGCGGTAAGAATCCGTTTAAACTGGGAGAGGAGTGGTGAGATGGCTGATCTGAAAAAAGAAGGTTTTACGGTGGACGGGGTTGCAATCGCACCCCCAACTACTTATAAGCCGGTATTTGCAACTACAAGTACCAAAAGCTCTAAAAGAGACCAGGAGCTGACGATGCACAACAGCCCGATGGGAACGATTGGAGGATATGATCTTACCTGGGATACTTTAACCTGGAAAGAAATCGCGGCGATTCTAAATGGAATGATAAACAAATCTGAGTTTTCCTTCCACCACAAGGATCCTACGATCCCGGGTGAATGGATCGACCGGACGTTCTACGCATCGAATTTCAACATGGCAGCTCAGACTCTGGAAGACAACGAAGAAAAATGGACAGACCTGGCTATCAACATAAGGAGGATAGAAAAGAATTGATCAACGTTTCGGAACAGTTAAAAGAAGAATCAAAAAAGAACCACAATTATTATGTGACAGCAAATGTGACCCTGGCAGACGGGACGAAACTTTCTCTTGAAAAGAAAGACTTTTATCTGGACGGGAACGGGATCATCGATGCTGCAGATAGCAGCGATTTTCCGGTCGGAGTGGCGATCGAGAAGACAGCTACACTTTCCCTTGTCAATGATAAAGGACAGTTTGACAAGTACAGCTTCAATAAAGCAGTATTCGTCATTTTTATGAATTTACAGTTGTCTGACCGTTTGGAAACCTTTAAAAGAGGCAGTTTCATCGTATGCAGAAAGCCGGCAATCGATGATGAGATCAACCTGACACTGCTTGATTATATGAGCAAGGCAGATCTTACTTACAAGACGAATCTCAGTTTTCCGTGTACTGCAGGCGAAGTCCTTCGGGATGCCTGCCAGCAGTGCGGACTTGTATTAGGAGATGCTGATTTTAAAAATTCTGACTTTCAGGTACAGAAAGCTCCGGAAGGCACGACTTATCGTGCGGTGATCGGCATGGTTGCGGCGCTGGCAGGCGGTAATGCAAGGATAGATGAGAATGACCTGCTGAGGATCATCACGTTTGGCCAGGAAGGTAATGTGGTCCTGATGGAAGAAATTCCATGGCCGGATGTCAGCGGGCAGTCGATTCTGGATACAGAGGATGAAGAGATCATCACTGTGTATGAGAGAACCGTGGCGGGACATGAGCCGCCGGTAATCGGTGATGCAGAAAATGATGTAGATCCGATTGTAGTAACTGGCGTGAAGTATACGGACGGAGATGATGAATATTTATACGGAACGGAAGGGTATGTTATTGACATCAGCAGCAATCAGCTTTTAGCAGGAAATGAGGAAGAAGGAGTGAATCGTATCGGGCAGATCCTGGAGGGATTCGAACTTCTTCCGTTTTCCCTGAGCAGCGTCCCGATAGGCTACGCTGTTTTTGGCGATTCCATACAGTTTAAAGACAGCAGGGGCAATCTGCACAGATCTTATGCCACGGACATAGAATTTAATTTTGCAGACGGTACAGAGTTCTCCTGCAAGGCAAAGAGCATGGAAACACAGAGTTTGGAATATCCCAGTGGGACAAAAGCGCTGGTAGAGCAGGCTCTTAAGAAAACAGAAGAAAAGATATCTGCATATAACGCAAAGCTGAAACAGATGAATGATATGGCGGCAAATACCCTGGGCTTTTACTACACAGAAGTCGTGCAGCCGGACGGATCTGTGATTACATACCGGCATAATAAGCTGCGCCTGTCAGAATCGAAGATCGTATATAAAACTGCAGCTGACGGTTTCTTTGTGACCTCTGATTATCAGGGAACGGATGAAGCAACAACGGCAGCAGGAAAGTGGACTTCCGGATTCGATAGTAATGGTGATGCAGTCCTGAATATCCTGTATGCGATCGGGATTCAGGCGAAATGGATCAATACCAGAGGATTTACTGCAGAAGACAATGACGGAAAGGTTACGTTCCGGATAAATGCAGATACAGGAGAAGTTGAAATAGATCCGAATAGCTTTATGCTTGGGAAGAAAAAGCTGCAGGAGAAATTTGACGAAATAGATGAGTCCATTACATCCTCCCGAAACATGACCTTACAGCTCGACAACGAATACCAGAGCATCCCGGTACATAATGACGGCAGTATCATAGGGGAGTTTCCGTCAGTAACCACAACAGCGACTGCATTATACAATTCTACAGATGTCACAGATGACTGCTCTTTCACAGTGACCACATCCGACAGCATCACCGGTTCCTGGGACAAAACAACACATACTTATACGGTAAAATCTCTGTCCGCACACAGTGGATGGGTGAGCATCCGTGCAGTATATCTGGATACTATGGTGCTGACGAAGAAATTTACGGTTGCGAAATTATATGCCGGTGATGATGGAAAGATGTATTATCTGGACTGTCCGGCTGCGATCGTAAAAAGAATGGCAGACGGAACGATGTCTCCGGAGGAACTTATGTTTTCAGGATTCTACAGAGAAGGCGATTCTGTTGGAAGAACTGCATACAAGGGCAGATTCAAGATCGAAGAAACCTCCGATGGAAAAACCTGGACGACAGTCTACAACAGTCCGGCAAGCGGTGAGAATTCCATAACATGGTCCATGATGTCCTCCGGAAGCCCAAAGGAGATCTCAGCGGTACGCTGTACCTTATACGCCCTGGATGGATCGACTGCGATCGATTATCAGACAGTAGAAGTTGTTCTGGATGCGGAAGCACTGACCCAGGAACAGGTAGTGAATATCCTGACCAATAATGGTGCATGGAAAGGTCTCCGTTATCTGAACGGACATCTGTATTTCTCGTTTGATGCTGCAAGAGGAGGGACATTATTGTTGGGCGGAGAAAATAATGAAAATGGAACCCAGAAAGTTTTTGACAAAAATGGAGTGCTTGTATCAACACAGGATATTAATGGGTATACCTTATATAACGAGGATGGATTAATTGCAGCTATTTTCGATAAAGATTCAATTAGATTGTTCAGTGTGCCACTGGATCCAAATGATCCGTCAGCAGATTTTAAAGCTATTCAATTAAAAGGTGACAGTTTTTCCAGGATCAGTGGAACGTATACGATTCAGGACGGAGAAATTGATATAGAAATAGAAGATGATGCTCTTACGAATGGAGCGTTTATATCTTTTGTGGAACTAGATGGCAGTGACTGGGTTAGAGGGGGCTTTGATGAAATAAATGCAGGGGAACTCAATTGCGGTGCAGGAGAAGCGACACTAAATAGACTTAAAATCCCCGGTATAGCAACCATGTCGGATACTCCTGATAAATCAGGTGTATATTTGGAATTCCAAAAAGAAATATATTGCAGGGGCGGCATCCGGACCTACAAGTATCCAACAGTTACGAGTGGATACAACTGCTATATTAACCAGAATAACTATCAATTGTCCAAATTTAGTTCCTCTTCTGAAAGGTATAAAGTTTTGGGTGACAAGCTGCCGAAGGAATTTATTGACCAACTGTATGGCATAGAGCCGATCATGGCTAAGTACAAAGATGGTTATCTTGATAAGAGCGATGAGCGCGTAGGCGTGGAATTCCCGATGTTTACGGTTGAAAATATCGCAGAGTATTTTCCGCTGGCGGTCGATCACGTAGATGGTAAAGCCGAAAACTGGAACGAGCGTATTATGATCCCGGCAATGTTCGCCATGCTGAAAGAACAGCATGAAGAGATCCAGGATCTCAAACAAACAGTTAAGGAGATGATGAAATGTTGATTGCAAATTTCTCCCGGAAGGGAGAAGAAATCGAAATAAATGAGGAACTTTGGCAGTGGGACTATGGACAGAAGATTCAGATTACTGGTTTAGATCTTCCAGAAATTTTCGAAGTACATTTCTCATGGAAAGACCTGGAGACTGCCAAAGTAGTAACCGGTACCACTGTTGATGGAATATCTACCGTAGACATTCCAAATGCGGCATTGCGGCAGAAAAGGATGATCACGGCTTACATCTACATCTCGAATCCAGAAGGAGGAGAAACAGCAAACGTCATCTACATGATGGTAAACAGCCGAAAAGCCCCAGAAGGATTCGAGACCCCGGAGGATGTAGATTTATTTCATCACACCCTTGCGGCGACCGCGGAATATCAGAGACGGACGGAGAAAGCAAAAAACCAGGCAGAAGCAAAAGCAGAGGAAGCGGAATCGTGGGCTCATGGAAGGGAAGATCATCCGGAGCAGAAAGAAGACAATGCAAAATATTATGCTGGCGAAGCGCGGAAGGCGGCAGAATCCGTCCAAGGAAGGGTGGAAGAGGGAAAGAGAAACATTGATAATTACGTCAGACAGAAGGAAACCGAACTCAAGGGCGATACCGGAAACGTCTACTTTCCTTCGTTCCGGGTAGCGGCCGGGCGGCTCATGATGTACTCAGACCCTAAAGTAGACAGAATCCGTTTCTACCGAAAAGGCAGCCGGCTGATGTACCAGCTTAAAAACTGAGAAAGGAGAAAACGATGAACAATACAGAAAACGACTATCTTCCAACCGATTTGGGAAATGTCTCCTTGAATCCCAGAGGGGAATACGATCCAGAAACAGCCTATGAATATCTTGATACGGTGAGCTATCAGGGTGGATCCTATGTGTGCAGGATAGAGAATGGAACCACCATCACCGGCACAGCTCCGGAGCCGGGACGCAACACAGACATCTGGCAGATGCTTACCCTTCCAGGGAACCTCAGACCAGACTATATAGCCATGCATGACGATGTAGTTAACAAGGCGGCACAGGTAGAAATCTCCAGGGCAGCAGTAGAACAGGCACAGCAGGAAGTAGAAGCAGCTCAGGCAGATGTGCAACAGTTGCATGAAGACACTGTACAGACCGCACAAGAAGCAGAAAACAGCCGCGACAGTGCCGCCGGCTATGCCCAGTCTGCTGAGGCATCCAGAAAAGCGGCCGCCGAATCCGAACAGAACATCAACGCCCAGATGACCGGCCTGGACCAGAAAGTGTCCGAGTCGGTCATCTGGGCAACAGGAGACATCGCCACTGCAAGACAGCAGGCGATCGATACAATCACCACTCAGGAGGCTAAATCCACAGCAGAAGTAAAAAGAGTTGGAACTGCAGCACTTGATTCAGCGAAGCAGGCATCGCAGGACATCAAGACAGCAGGCCAACAGGCAGTTCGGGCAATCACGGATCAGCAGAATATTTCCGTACAGGCTGTAAAAGATGAAACGAAAAACTACATAGAAGAAAAGAAGCAGGAGATCTCCGACAAGACCAATGAAGTAACCCAGGCAGTCAAGCAGGCGGGAGAAAAGCAGCTTCAGGACATTGCCAACAGCCTGGACAACACCCTTACAGAAAGCGGTAAAGCAGCAGATTCCAAGGCGGTTGGGGATGCTATTGCATTAATTGAAGAGAATAAGGCAAACAAGTCTGCTCTGGCAACAACAGACCGAAAACTGGACGCACTCTGGAAGTTGAATCAGGGAATTAGCTATGAGTTCCAGACAGATAATACCGAAGCTTACCAGAAAGAGATTCCAACAGGCGCAAAGATGGCAAGTGTCAAAAGCATTGGTGGGAAGACTATTGTTTGGAATCAGCTGTTAAAATTAAGTCTCACTAGCCAAATGGAAAATGGATGTACAGTTGAAGTAGACGAAAACAAACATATAAAAATTAGTGGAATTCCTTCAAATGATCTTTATCTTGAAATCGGGAGAATTAGTTTTATCAAAGATCATATATACTTCATAAATGTTGATGGGAAATATACAGATGAGAATAAAAAATCACAAGTATACATTGCAGAAATGAAGTTGTATAAAATACAGAAAACATTCGTTTTATGTGATGAAACAAAAGATGCAAGGATACAAATTGCAGTATACACGGCAGATACATCAGTAGATTATGATGTTACGGTAACTGTTTTTGATCTTACAAAAATGTTTGGTGCAGGAAATGAGCCATCCACAGTTAAGGAATTCGAAGCTATGTTCCCGGCAGAATATTATCCACGCAATGAAGGAACCCTCCTGAGTATGTCCGTAAATGAAGTTGTAGAGCAGGGAAACAACTTATTTGATCTTTCTAAATTTACCTTACTGCCCGGAACTATTAAATTTATTGATGATGTTTTGATTGCTAATGATGTTAATTATGAATGGTTTAGTACTGGGATTAACGGAACTGCGAAAGCAGGTGATGTAATAAGCTATGAAGTAAAAACCGGGACAGCCGTAAACGTTAGGTTTAAATCGTTGACACCAGATGGATATAAAGATATCACGCCTAGCATTACATCAAGTGAATGGAAAGAAGTTAGAGTTGAGTTGCCATGTGATATTTCTAGATTATGCTTAAATTGGAAAACGGGCGGTTCGTTTTCAATCCGAAACTTTCGGATAAATGGTGAAAAATATAAAGATCCAATATCTTATCAGATTCCACAAACAATCCTCGATCTTCCTGGATACGGTTGGTCTGCTGGTAATGTGACCAATGAAGTAGATTGGGAGAACAAGAAATATATTCAAAGAGTTGCAGCAGTGGATTTGGGCAGTTTGAACTATAACAGCGGCGAGTATGAAAACCATAAGTATTTCAATACAATGGACATTGCGAAATTGATCAGTCCAAATACAATGAATACTTTATGTAAGAGATATTCACACGCAACAGCAAATGCAGTGATAAGACAAGAGAATATGGAAATTGTTGTAGATGCCAATGGGCAGTTATTTTTGAGAGATGATTCTATGAATCAAGATGCTACATTGTTAAAAGAAGATTTGAAGGACACAGTCTTATATTACGAACTTGCAGAACCAATTGTCACTAATATTGCGGAGATTATCCCGGAAGGATTCCTAGAAGCAATTGAAGTCGAACCAGGTGGATCACTGACATTTCAAAACAGCAACGGTGATGGTTATAAAGTCCCAGTTCCCAATACAGTAGAATATGTAGTTAAGCTATCAGAAGTAGGAGGTACAACAGAATGACAGAATCCCAGGAAAAGATGATGCAGAAACTTGGTTTGACAGAATCAGATTTCAAGCCCAAAGCAACCCAGGAAGAACGATTATCTACATTAGAATCAACAGCAGATGACATTATCTTAATGATGGCAGATTTAATAGGAGGAAATTAATATGAAAACACTCAACACACTGAAATTAAAAATTATGGTAAGAGCATTTAAGATTCGGATCAAAAACGGAGAAGCATTTGAAGACATTGCAGCAGATTATCCGGCATTAACTACAGATGATCTGGAAGCAATCCGCGAAGCACTGAATGTGGAATAAGGTTAAAATATATGGAGAAGATCAGAGCAGAGCCATAAGGCTCTATTTCTTTTGGGAAAAAATTGCGCCGGCGCAACCGGAGAAAGGAAAAACTTATGACAGAAAATCATATCAAAGTAATTTTAACAGCAGTCTTTGCATTCATCAGCTCCATTCTGGGAGTGCTGGCAGTGCCGGTTCTTCTGATGGTAGCCTGCAACATTCTCGACTACGCAACCGGACTCATGGCATCTACATACCGTTCTGAGGACATCAACTCCTATAAGAGTATCCGCGGTATTATGAAAAAAGTATGCATGTGGCTTCTGGTAGTAGTTGGAGCTGTGATTGATCAGCTGCTCCTGTATGCATCCCAGACCGTAGGCATCGCCTTACCATTCACATTCCTGGTGGCATGTATTGTAGCAATCTGGATCATCTGCAACGAGATTATCAGCATCCTGGAAAACATCAAGGATATGGGAGTAACAATCCCGGCATTCCTGATTCCGTTGGTAACTCATGTGAAATCACAGGTCGAAGACAAAGTAAATTTAGATAAGGATCCGGGGGACGAGTGATCGTTCCTTTCCTATTTATAAAGCAGGAGGTAAACATGGAAATTAAAGGTATTGATGTATCAAGTTATCAGGGGAAGCCCGACTGGGCGAAAGTAAAGAAGGCGGGCATAAATTTTGCAATTCTTCGAATCCATCAGAAAAACGGA
>NZ_FR886735.1:41214-41780 GCF_000436615.1 Blautia sp. CAG:237 | reverse complement strand
CGGAGCTTGCCAGGTAAGTTGCTTATACATTTTATTTTTCATCAAGGAGGCAACAAACTCATGACAAAAGAAGAATTCCGTAAACTGACCGAAAATATCCTGATTCTGGATGGAGCTACCGGTTCCAATCTGATGGCGAGCGGCATGCCGCGCGGCATCTGTACCGAGACCTGGGTTATTGACCATAAGGATGTCATCCAGGATCTCCAGCGTGCCTATATCCAGGCTGGAAGCCAGGTCATCTATGCTCCGACTTTTGGCGGAAACCGTATGAATCTTGCCAAACATGGACTGACAGACCGTATCGAGGAGATCAACCGTACTCTCGTCGGATATTCCAGAGAACTCGCCGGAAATGGTGTCTACGTAGCCGGTGATATCACGACTTCCGGTTCTTTTATCACTGCAGATGGTAATTATACCTACACAGAAGCTTTTGATATGTACCAGGAACAGGTTCGTATCCTTGCCGATGCAGGCATTGACCTGATCGCAGCAGAGACCATGATCAACATCGAAGAAACTCTCGCCGCAGTCGACGCTGCAAGTTCTGTATGTGATCTTCC
>NZ_FR886735.1:25900-41182 GCF_000436615.1 Blautia sp. CAG:237 | reverse complement strand
CTTCCGATCATGTGCACCATGACTGTAGAGGCGGATGGAAGTATCTTCAGCGGCGGCAATGCTATCGAAGCTTCTGTTTCTCTTGAAGCAGCCGGTGCAGACGCAGTCGGTATCAACTGCTCCGTCGGACCGGACCAGCTTGTATCCGTCGTACGAAGCATCAAAGAAAATGTATCCATCCCAGTCATCGCCAAACCAAACGCCGGCATGCCGACCATCGATGACAAAGGACAGGCCGTATACAGCATGAATGCAGAAGATTTTGCATCTTATATGAAAGTTCTGATTGAAAGCGGCGCATCCGTCGTCGGTGGATGCTGCGGAACAACTCCGGCATTTATCAAGGCACTGCACGATAGCATCCGATAACTCGCACCTGTTCACAGGACATCATCCTATCTGGGGACGCGCCACTAGCACCTCCTCAATATTCAATACAATCAACAGGGAACGTGGTTTGCAGCTCCAAAATCCCCCGTTCCCTGTTTCTAATTTCCCACAATCCGATGTCTAGTGCCATCCATTTCCCCACACTCAGCATCGAGTTCAGGAGGCATTAGGAATTCCGATGCCACACACCCCAGTCTCCAACAATAATCGGCATCGAACACAAGTATCTCGCGCATCCCGATGCCTCATGCCAGCCACGCCTCTCATTTCACATGAATCGCTTTCTCCGGGCACATTTCCTGGCAGCAGAAGCAGCGGATGCATTTCCTGTAATCATAGACCGGCGGGTTTTCTCTGCCGTTTCGGAAATTCACAGCTTTCTCCGGGACCGGGCAGCTCTTGACGCAGATCCCGCAGCGGATACACTTGTCTGACTGGATATATGGCTTCTTCTGAAAAATATTCAGAGCCTTCGCCAGACGCTCCCACATACCGGAACGCGCCACTCTCCTGTCTACATCAAAGTATGGGTTCCCGTACTGTGCCACCGCATCCTCCATACGGATCGGACCGCCGGGTGTCAGAAGCTCGATCTCTTCTTCCTTCCAGGTTCCAAGTCCCATCTTCTCACCGTGATAATTTGTCGGGACCATCTCCGGTTTCAGATGGATCAGATGACAAAACACACTGTCCAGTGCGACCGGGTCTTGCGACATCAATATCACATTCATCGGAGCCGGATCGCCGGAGCCAGGTCCGTTCCCCTCCATCGCAACAATTCCATCCATGATATACAGCCGTGGTTTCACATACTGGTTCAGATCCACCAGCATTCTGGCGAAACTGTCCGCGCTCGGATACAGAGTATGCCCCTTCGCCTTGTGAAATCCATAGATGAATCCATAACTGTTCTTGACCGCCCCTGTGATACGTTCCAGTGCATGCGTCTTCATCTTGCACAGAGAGATCACGCAGTCCCTCTCCAGAAGTTCCGCAGGAAGGACAAACTCTTTCGCCTGGATCCCATCCGGATTCTCCACATGGACCCCCTTGGTATAGTCGATCGCCGGAATATCAAATTTATCAAGATAGGTATCCATACCTGTTCCGTGAATGACTTTCGTTGTTGTTCCATTGCCGCACGAATCTGCCAGAATAATATCCTGATACCCCTTCTCCCGCATCAGCCTAGCAAACATGCCAACTATCACAGGATGTGTGATAACAGCTTTATCAACTTCTGCTTTCTTGAGAAGGTTAGGTTTCAGAAGAACCGATTCTTCTTTGCCGACAATAGATTCGAGACTGCCCAGAAGTTCAAGGCCGGTCTCCAGATTCTCATAAACAAGTTCTTCCCTGTAAGAATTACAGGGAAGAAGGATCACTTTGCTTTTTTTATTCATAATCACCCTCGCTGAGAACTCAGATCTGTCTCGCGGATCGCCTTTCTGACCGGAAGGATGCACGCCGGCACTACAGACAAGAAATCAACCCCCATCTGAAGGAAGGTTTCTGTCAGTTCCGTATCTGCTGCGATCTCACCACAGATCCCTGCCTGACGGTTCTCCTGATGTGCAGCTTCCACTACCATCTTGATCATACGGAGCACCGCCGGGTGATGATCGTTGTATTTGTCCTTGAGCAGAGGATTCTGCCTATCCATAGCAAGTGTATACTGTGTCAGGTCATTTGTTCCGATGCTCAGGAAGTTGACTCTCCTTGCCAGTTCCTGGCTGATCATAACCGCTGCCGGTGTCTCGATCATGATACCTGTCCGGATATTACGGTAAGGAATTTCTTTTTCATCGAGTCCTGCCTTGACCTCCTGAATGATCTCCTCGATCTGATCCATCTCTTCTTCGGAATCGATCATCGGATACATCATCGCAAGATTACCATAGGCACTGGCACGGTAGATCGCACGAAGCTGTGCCTTGAACATCTTCTTACGGTCAAGACAGAGACGGATGCCACGGTTTCCCATGATCGGGTTGGTCTCCGCCGGAATATCCAGATAAGAAGCCTGCTTGTCAGCTCCGAGATCGGCGGTACGGATCACTGCTGTACGCTCTCCCATCGTCTCTGCCAGCTTCTTGTACGCATGAAACAGCTCATTCTCCCTCGGATAGTTTTCCCTTCCAAGATACTGGAATTCACTTCGAAGGAGCCCAATGCCGGAAGCCCCGTAAAAAAGGACACTGCTCAGATCGCTCATGTTGCCGATATTTGCGTACAGACCGATCTTTGTTCCATCCTTCGTCTCATCCTTCTGTGTCTTGAGTTTGAGAAGTTCTTCTCGTTCTCTTCGATCCGCCTCAAGACGGATCTCGTATTCTTTCTTGATCTCTGCATCCGGATTCAGATACATGGTTCCTGTATAACCATCCACGATCGCGGTCATACCATCCCACTCGTCATCCGGTGCAATGTCTACCAGAGTTGGGATCTCCATTGTCTTTGTCATAATGGAGGCATGAGAAACGGCTGATCCATGATGCATGACAACGGCAAGAAGTTTCTCCTTGTCCATCTCCATGATCTCAGTCGGTGACAGAGCCTCTGCCACCAGGATCACCGGTTCCTCTCCCAGATTGATCCGGATCGCCGCTCCGCCGAGGATCTGGATCAGACGGTTGGATATTTCCTGAATGTCTGAAATCCTCTTACGGATCACCGGTTCTTCCAGGTTGCGGAAGGTCTCTACCAGCTCATCACGATTTGTCATAACTGCATAAGCAGCATTGACCTTTTCGTTGGCAATGCTGCTCTCGATCGCATTCTGGAAGCTTCCGGATTCCAGGAGCTTTGCCTGATTAAGGAAAGTCCTGGCCTCCTGCTCATTCAGAGATTTATTGGCTTCGTAAAGTTCTTTGAGCTTCGCTACCGCCTGCTCCTTCGCTTTACGAAAATCCTCGATCTCTTTTTTGATGTTGCTTACCAGACACTGACGTATCTGATATTCCCCTCTGCTGTAATATAAGATTTTTCCGATGGCAATTCCCGAAAAGGTAGCAATACCTTTGTAGATTTCCATCCTGCTTCCCCCTTGTTTCTATCAGTTGCAGGCAGCCTTGAACTCCGTCCAGTTCTTATTGTAGGCCTCATCTGCCTCCGCGCTGATGTTTTCTACTGCTGATCCTTCTGTTACAGAATCCGGAACAACAAGGTCCTGATTCTCAAGCAGGGAATCTGCTGCTTTGTTTGTGCAGTAATATCCGATATAATCGAAACATTTTGCTGCGTTTTCCGGCTGAAGGATGTAGTCCATGAACTGATAAGCCTCATCCTTGTCCGGTGCCTGGCTCGGGATGAACATTCCCATAACGCCAAAGCCAAGTCCCTCTTTCGGATATACCACTTTGAGATCCGGATTTTCCTGAAGGGCTGCTGTTACCTGAGAAGTATAAAGAAATGCAACGCCTGCCTCTCCGTTGAGAAGAGAATCCTGTGTATTGTCATCCTGGATCAGACGCACGTTCGGCGCAAGTTCCAGAAGTTTTTCTCCTGTTTTTGCGATATCATCTGTGTTCTGGTCATTGAAATCCTGACCAAGAGCAAGGTTTGTGATACCGTTGATCACACGGTAGTTTGCAGTCAGCGCAATGCTGTCCTCTAAGGATGCATCCCAGAGGTCATTGTATCCTTTGATGTCAATGTCAACCAGATCCGGATCATAAACGATCAGCGGAATACCTGCGCCGTACG
The DNA here is from genome assembly GCF_000436615.1 of Blautia sp. CAG:237. Lineage (NCBI taxonomy): Bacteria > Bacillati > Bacillota > Clostridia > Lachnospirales > Lachnospiraceae > Blautia > Blautia sp. CAG:237. The sequence continues at coordinate 37,087 of NZ_FR886735.1, read as the reverse complement.
GTGCTGTATATTCATCGTTCGGATCATAGAACTGTCCCTGATAAAGCGGGTTGATGTTTTCCCATCCTGACAGCTTGGATGTGTCAAGTTTCTCCACCAGGCCTTCCTCGATGGCAGTCTGGATGATATAGTCATCTGCTACGACAACATCATAATCTCCGCCTTTTGCCATGGAAAGTTTCTCCAGCATGTTTTCATCTGTATCAAAATTAGAATAAACGACCTTGATTCCTGTTTCTTCTTCGAATCCGTCAAGAACTTCCTGCGGGAACATGTTCTCCCATGTGTAGAGCACCAGTTCTTTGGAGTCATCTGCCTGAACAGAAACTGCGAGTGTTGGAACTACGAGTGCCGCACATAATGCACATACCACTAATTTTTTCATAACTTTTTCTCCTCTTCTTGTCTTGTTTCGATTTTAACAAACCCCAGACATGTTTAGTATATCTTACTTTTGTTTCATTGAAAAGACTTTCTTAATTCTTTTTCTGATTTCTGCCTGTAAACTTTCCTATTGCGGTATAAACGAGCAGGATCAGAAGGGTCACCGCCAGCATGATCGTACAGAGTGCATTGACCTCCGGGGTCACGCCTGTCTTGATCTGTGTGTAGACCTTGATCGGCAGAGTAGAAAGACGCGGTCCGTTAATAAAAATACTGATGACCACATCATCCATGGACATTGCAAATGCCAGAAGGGAACCTGACATTACCGCCGGCATTATGAGCGGAAGGATAATATCCCAAAATGCCCGAAACGGTCCTGCACCAAGGTCCCTCGCCGCTTCCTCAAGCGACGGGTCCATTCCCGCAAGGCGTGCTTTTACTTCCATAAGAATATACGGCACGCAGAAAACGGTGTGTCCGATCAGGAGCGTCAGCATACCAAACGGCAGATTCATCATATAGAAAAAAGCCATCAGGACCATACCAAGGATGATTTCCGGGATCATCAGCGGCAGGATGGAAATATATTCCAAGATTCCCTTTGTCTTCCAGTGGATCCTGGAAAGCCCGACTGCCCCAAGAGTTCCGATCACCGCCGATACAAAGCAGCTTACCACTCCAAGGAACAAACTATTTCCAAGTGCCTCGATCATTGCGCTGTCAGAAAAAAGCTCCTGATACCATTTCAGGGAAAATCCGGTAAAACGCACCGGAAGTTTTGATTCATTAAAAGAAAATACGATGACGACTGCGATCGGCAGATACATCAGTACAAAAATCAATCCAAGGTAAAACCTGGAGAGTTTTGAATTCTTTTTCATCCCACACCCTCCAATTCTTTTGCATTTGTGACTTTGCGGTACAGCATGATCATCAGTGTCGTAAGGATCATCAATACCACAGCCAGTGCCGCCGCGAACGGCCAGTTATTTCCTCTTGTCATCTGTTCCTGGATCAGACTTCCAACAAGCACGATCTTGTTTCCACCCAGGATATCTGCGATGAAAAACAGTCCCATGGACGGGATAAATGTCAGGATCACACCGGAAAGAAGACCTGGCAGAGTCAGTTTGAAAGATACTGTCCAAAAAGCCTTAAACGGGCTCGCTCCGAGATCTCTTGCCGCCTCGACGAGCGACCAGTCCAGTTTCTCCGCGCTGGAATAGACAGAAAGGATCATAAACGGAAGCAGCACATAGGTCATACCGATCACGATCGCCGGATAGCTGTAAAGGATACGAAGCGGCTTCTCGATCAGCCCAAGGCTTTTGAGCACATGGTTCAGAAGCCCTTTGGTCTGAAGGATGATCATCCATCCGTAAAGTCGGATCAGGGAGTTTACCCAAAACGGCAGCATCAGAAAGATCATCGCGCGTTTTTTCCATTTGTCGGAAAGTTTTGCCATAAAATATCCAAACGGATATCCGACCAGGCAGATAATCAGGGTACTGGTCAGGGCAAGCTGGAAAGATCCTGTAAAGGTCTGCATGTAGACAGGGTCAAGGATCTTTTTATAATTTGCAAGTGTAAATGTCCACTCCACGCCGTGTCCTGCTTTTGGCTGTGCAAAGCTCAGTGCCAGCATATAAAGAAGCGGCCCTGCCACAAAAATGATCGTAAAGATGTATAACGGCAGGATCATCCAGACAGAGCCGGATTTCTTTTTTTTCATGATTCTGCCCCGCTTTCTGTGTCAAGATCTACCAGAACGGCATTCTCCGGTTCAAAGAAACAGGTTACTTTCTGTCCTGGCTGCACGCTTGCATCGATGCCGTATCTGCTTGCGATCACTTCTGTTCCGTCGGTAAGTTTCAGTACAACGCGGAGAAGACCTCCGGCAAAACTCTTCTCGACTACTTCTGCGTCAAGACCTTTCTGACAGGTTTCGTCAAGAACGATATTTTCGCTCCGGACTGCCAGTGTCACCGGTGTTCCTGCCTGTAAAACATTGCCGTCTGCCGCTGCCAGAACAGTTCCTCCTGCAAGGCTTACGCGCACCTGATCGCTTTCCATTGCTTCTACAGTTCCCTTAAGGATGTTTGCATTTCCGACAAAAGTTGCCACATAGCTGGTCTTTGGATGATTGTAGATCTCATCCGGGGAACCGATCTGCTCAAATCTTCCCTGGTTCATGACTGCGATACGGTCTGACATATTGATCGCTTCTTCCTGGTCATGTGTGATGTAGACAAACGTGATGCCAAGTTTTTTCTGTAATTTCTTAAGTTCCAGCTGCATCGCGCGGCGGAGCTGGAGATCCAATGCTCCCAGAGGCTCATCAAGAAGAAGGACCTTCGGATTATTTACCAGAGAACGTGCGATCGCAACTCGCTGTCTCTGTCCACCGGAGAGTTCTGACGGTTTACGCTTCTCATATCCCGGAAGCTGTACCAGTTCCAGCATTTCGGCGACACGTTTTCTGATCTCGGCTTTCGGAACTTTCTTAAGTTTCAGTCCGTAGCCGATGTTGTCTGCAACGGTCATATGCGGAAACAGGGCGTAATTCTGAAATACTGTGTTTACGTCTCTCGCTTCCGGTGCAAGATCTGTCACATCTTTACCGTCCAGAAATACCTGACCGGAATCCGGTGTCTCAAGGCCCGCGATGATACGCAAAGTTGTCGTCTTGCCACATCCGGAAGATCCCAGAAGTGTAATAAATTCGCCTTTTCCGATGGAAAGACTGATCTCTTTGAGAACGGTTTCATCCTTTGAAAAAGATTTCTTGATCTTTTTTAATTCCAAACATGTTTCTGCCATTTTTCTGCCTGTCCTCCTGCTGTTTTATTTTTGCTCTGTCTGCTTTCTGATATAAGCAGTATAACTTTCTCTGTCAAAAACCGGGGTAAACTCTGTGCAGATCTTTCCGGCCTGCTCTCCGCCGTTTCTTAAGAGTTTGTACACGGTCAGGGCAAGCAGTTTTGCCGGAAGGATGTATGCCTTTTCCGGATCTGTGATACGGAAGTCTGCCCCATGGAGTTTGCCTTCAAAGCCCTTGAATGTAAAATTCACGACCGGCATCAGGTGGCTCAGATCGCCTACATCCGTGCAGGCATTGTTGAAATCGCCCTTCTGTACAGTGCGATACTCAAGTTCCAGATCCTCTGCCGCCTCCAGAAGTGCCGTATCTGCCTCTCTCGGAAGGATCGGCATATAGCCCTGGAGTATTTCCCGCTCGATCCTGCCGCCAAACGCATAGGCTGCTCCGTCATAAGCGCGGTTGACCATATCCGTGATCTCCTCGATCTTCTCAAGGGAAGCCGCCCGCACCTTCGTCTCGATAACAGCTTCATCCGGCACACTGTTGATGACATCGCCGGCCTTGCGGATCACATTGTGGAGGCGTACATGGTCTTCCTCGCGGAAAGTCTCTCGCATCAGTCCCATCATCTGGATAGCGCTGGTCGTGATGCTGAGGGCGTTGACACCGTTCCACGGATCGATCGCCCCGTGTGCGGCCTTGCCTCTGACAGTGACTCGTTCTGCACTGTAACCGTTGCACGCCGGATTTCCCAGGTAAAAATCCTCCTCGACCGGAACCATATGCACATGGGTCGTCAGCGCAATATCCGTATCATCAAAAACTCCTGTGCGGATCATCTCGCTCTTGCCGCAGCAGAATTCGATCCCTTCCTGGCGAAGACATGCTCTCTTGTCTGCGTCAATATATTCCTCAGCGGGAACCGCAAGGAAAGAAAGACTGCCGCCGAGTTCCTTCTGGATCTCCGAATCTGCCAGCGCGATCGCACAGCCGATCATTGCTGCCATCTGTGCGTGATGTCCGCAGGCATGTGCCACGCCGGTAACAGAATCTGCCATTGGATGTGACTTGCATCCGATCGCATCCAGTTCCCCGATGACTGTGAGGTTCGGACCGTCTGTGATCTTTTTGTCACCTCTTACACCGGTGCGGACAAGATGTTCTGTCACTTCATATCCAAGGTTCTTAAGAAACTGTGCCGCCTTCTGCGACGTCCGTATTTCCTCAAAACCCGGTTCCGGATGTGCCGCGATATCCTCTGCAAAGCTTATGATCTGCTCTCTGTCTGCGTCTATCCTCTGAAGGATTTTTTCTTCTATTTTATCTAGCATTTGTTTCATCATTCCTTTCGTTACTGTTCACTTCGTTCACAGCAACTGACTTTTACAAGTTAATACGTTATAAAAGCAACAAATCTTTATCTCATAATGATAACATAAATTTTCAGCAATGCAAGCACTGAAAAAGTACAAAAAAATTCTCCGCATAACACAAAAATCCGGATACCTTGTTCAAAGTATCCGGATCCTGTTAATGGCAAGCTGGAAATGAGACTCGAACTCACGACCCCTTCATTACGAGTGAAGTGCTCTACCGACTGAGCTATTCCAGCCTGTGTCTGAAACACAACCATTATTATACCTGATTTCTCAGAAAAATCAAGAACAAATTTTAATTTTTATGCTGTAACTTCATTTACAGCGAATTATTTTTTATGCTGTTTCTTTCGCTACAGTTTTTCTGGTTTTCTTTGGTGCAGTAACTGCTTCTTTTACAAGAACTTTCTTCTCCTCTTTCACTGTAGCCGCCGGTTCCTTGACAGCGGCCCTGGAAGATTTTCTGGAAACGCGAGGTTTCTTTGCCACAGGTTTTTTCTCAGTTTTCTTCACCGGGGCAGAGACTGCTTCTCTTTTCTTGGTCGGTGTGCAGGAAAATACTGTCACGCCAAGTGCAGGAACTTTGAGTTTGATGGAATACTCTCTCTCATCGCACTCATCCTGCTTGCAAGTCTTTCCTCTCGGATTTACCGTTCCCTGTCCGCCATATTCTTTGGCGTCGGTGTTGAAGATTTCTTTGTATTTGCCGAAGAACGGAACGCCTACTTTATAGTCTGTATATGGAACAGCCGCGAAGTTGCATACAACGAGAAGCGTTTCTTCCGGCTTGTCTGTCTTTCTCATGAAAGTCAGGACGTTTTCCTCATATTTCATAAGCTGGATCCATTCAAATCCATCGTACTCATCATCCTTCTGGATCAGTGCCGGATGGGTGCGGTACAGCTCATTGAGGTCATGGATAAATTTCTCCATCTCCTCTGGAAGTTCTTTGCCCGGAGCCATCATGGTACAGCCCGGATGCATCATCATATAGGCATATGCCGCACGAACCTGGCTTAATTTCTGTGCCTCATCTCCCGGAAGTTTCTCCATAAATTCAGCGAGATTTCCTGCCTCACGGTTTCCGAGCGGCAGTACATAATGCTCACAGTAAGCATAGATCATGGACAGAGTGAGCTGATCGTGGACATATTTTCTCTCGATCGGATCTTTGGAAAGGTAAGCAAGAAAATCTCCTGCCCAGTTGTTGTTCCATTTGTAGTCGAATCCGATGTTGTCATCCTCCACGCTTCCGGTGAGTTCGGACCAGAGGCCGTCCTCCTGTGCGATCGTGAGGGTTCCCGGAAGTTTCTTATCAAGGATGGAATTCAGATGTTTCAGGAATTCTACTGCTTCCAGGTTTTCATTTGTTCCGTAGATGTTCGGCTTCCATTGTCCGTATTCCCTGCCGAAATCAAGATACAGCATGGAATCTACATCGTCCAGGCGGAGTCCGTCTGCATGATAAACTTCCAGCCAGTAAAAAGCGTTTGCCAGAAGGAAATCCTTAACCATCGGGCTGTCGAAATTGTAAAGAAGGGTTCCCCAGATCGGATGGATCGCCATGGACGGATCTGGATTCTCATACAACGGTGTTCCGTCAAAAAGCTCAAGACCTCCCTCCACTCTCGGGAAATGAGACGGTGTCCAGTCAAGGATCAGACCGATTCCTGCCTTGTGAAGTTCATTGACAACCTTCTGAAAATCCTCTGGTGTGCCAAATCTTCTGGTCGGTGCATAATAAGCAAATGTGCTGTATTCTCCTGCTTCGTCATCAAGGTATTCCATGACCGGATGCAGTTCTACATGGGTATAGTTCAGTTTCTTTACAAAATCTGCGAGCTCTGTGGCATCTTTCCATTCTGTAAGAGAAGTTTCATAAATGGAGATTGGCTGTTTGCGGTCGCTGAATTTCTTACGCTCTTTCATCCAGATCTCATCTTCCCACTGGAAAGTGCTGGTATCTGTCACAACAGATGCATTTGCCGGTGGAACTTCGGTGCATGCCGCGTATGGATCGGATTTCAGCTCGATCCTGTTTCCCTTGAGTTTCAGTTCATATTTGTAGATATCCCCTGCCTTTACATCCGGGATAAAAAGCTCAAAGATACCGGACATCGGCATTCGGTGCATCGCATGGCATCTTCCATCCCACGCATTGAAATCACCTACAACACTGACACGCATCGCATTCGGTGCCCATACGGCAAAGCTTGTTCCCTTAACACCATTAATTTTCATCGGATGTGCACCCAGTTTCTCATACGCGTGATAATAAACACCAGCGCAGAAAGCTTTTTCCTCTGCTTCTGTGATCTGGCCGGAGAATGCATAAGGGTCTGCAAATTCCTTTGTTTCTTCTCCTTTGGTGACGCGATATTTATAATCCGGGATCTTTCTTCCCGGGATCATTGCTGCGAAATAGCCTGCTTCGTCTTCCTGCTCCATTTCATATTTACGGGATCCGACCAGAACTTCTGTTTTATCTGCCTCCGGGAAAAATCCCTGGATCAGAACGCCGTCTGTCGTAAGACGCGGAGCCATGACATCCTTCGGGGATGCTTCCTCTCCGTAAACCACTGCTTCAATTCTCGGCCAGTCCATATATTCGTATGCTTTGCTTTCCATAACTACTGCCTCCATTCTGAGATGCTGCTGTCAAACGTTTCTGCAAATGTCATCTCTTTGATAATAGTTTATCATTTTTTCCAATAAAAATAAAGAATAGAACGAAATTTGTTTGACAAAACTGCTTTGGTACGATAAATTGGAACTAGAGTTTTTCTGATACACAGGAAACAGAATTCAGAAATCCAAGGAGGTTTTTCATTATGGAAAACAGAAAATTTGACGTAACCGCTCTCGGCGAATTACTGATCGACTTTACAGAAAACGGAAACAGTTCTCAGGGCAATCCCCTGATGGAAGCAAACCCTGGCGGTGCTCCATGTAACGTGCTCGCCATGCTGGAACGTCTTGGCAAAAAGACTGCTTTCATCGGCAAAGTCGGCAAAGACATGTTTGGTACACAGTTAAAGACTGCTGTTGAGGAAGTCGGCATTGACACCCGTAACCTTATCATGGATGAAAACTGCCACACCACACTCGCTTTCGTACATACTTATCCGGATGGTGACCGTGACTTTTCTTTCTATCGTGATCCGGGCGCAGATATGATGCTCACCAAAGAAGAAGTTCAGAAGGATCTGATCGAAGCTTCCCGTATCTTCCACTTTGGAACACTTTCTTCTACTCATGAGGGTGTACGTGAAGCTACACGCCACGCGATCGATCTTGCGAAAGAAGCCGGATGCATCATCACCTTTGACCCGAACCTGCGTCCGCCTCTCTGGAAATCTCTCGAGGATGCCCGTGCGGAGATCGAATATGGCATGTCCAAATGTGATGTATTAAAGATTTCTGACAATGAGGTAGAGTTCATGTGCGGAACCACAGATTATGACAAGGGTGCTGCCATGATCCAGGAACAATACAACATCCCGCTCATCCTCATCACCATGGGCAAGGACGGAAGCCGCGCATACTACAAGGACATGATCGTAGAGGCAGCTCCTTTCCTCCAGGAAAACACCATCGAGACCACCGGTGCCGGAGATACTTTCTGCGCAAGCACCCTGAACTACGTTCTCGACCACGGCCTTGAGAACCTCACAGAAGAAAACCTCAAAGAACTTCTCACCTTCGCAAACGCAGCCGCATCCCTCATCACCACACGCAAAGGTGCCCTGAGAGTTATGCCGACACGTGAGGAAGTAGAGGAATTTATCGCAAGCCGTAAATAATTTTTAACATCGTTTATGTATACAAAAAAGCTCGGACAATTCTAAGAATTTCCGGGCTTCTTTCTTCTGAAGTATCTCACGCTGTTCTTGTTTCGATTTCTGCAGTGTATGACGATGCTCTTTCTTCAGATTCTGTATCTTTTTTCGGTTTTCATTATTAAGTTTCCTCTCGAGCTCCCTCAACGCTTCCTGTTTCTCTTCTTCGTAAAGTCTTCCTACCTGTGTCATATTGATCCGCCTTTTGCTCCTTTCTGAATCTTCTTTTGCGATTACTTTATCTGTAAAGACCAGAAGTCCTGACAGAAGGAAAATCTGCATATGGGAAGATTCTATTCTTTTTGCCAGTTCAAAACATCTTCGGATACACTGCTGCTTGGCTGCCTTTCAAGCATGGACAAGCGGTAATATCACGAACTGCATCTGTTCTTCTTCTGAAAGTGGCTCTCCTGCCTGAATTCTGCTGGAGATATTTTCTTCGATTTACTCCATAAACGGAAAGAGTTTTCTCTTTCATCTGTTTTCCACATATCTTGGAGACAACGTCTTTGTTCTGATAGGTTATGGGATTTTTCTGTGAGTTTGTGCGTGATTTCCTGCTTGTGTTTTTCTTTCCCGGCATGCGTCCTCCTTGTTTTTCTTAATGATCTTAATAGAAAAAGCTCAGGAAAATTACGCCGTTTTGTTCTGTGGCTCTATTATACAAACTACCGCTGAATTTTTCAAGACTTCACGGACTTTTTCTATATATAATCGTAACTTTGCATGATTGTGGATTTTGCTGGCTGAACTGCCATTAGATATGATGAGATAAATAATTTAAAAGAATTGTAACACTGTCATCCAGATAATACAAGCTGTTTTCATCGACAAAAATCCCCACAGTTTTCGCCATGGGGATTTGTAAAAGCCACAGGGATAGAAAAAAGGCCACTTTTCTCCGTCCCCACTGGTCTATTTGATCACGCGCACCTTAGACACGCCTTCGATTGCTCTGAGTTCATCCAGAGCTTCTTTGGATGCTGCGCTTTCCAGGTCGATGATGGTGTATGCATATCCACCACGGCTCTTGTTGGTCATATCCGCGATGTTCAGTCCCTCACTACCAAGGATCTTGGTGAACTGGCTGATCATGTTCGGGATGTTCTTGTGAGCGATGGTGATACGTCCAACTGCCACGCAGGTTCCCATGTCGCAGTTCGGGAAGTTTACGGAGTTTTTGATATTTCCGTTTTCGAGGAAATCTCTGACTTCTTTGACTGCCATAACTGCACAGTTTTCTTCAGATTCCTCTGTGGATGCACCAAGATGTGGTGTTACGAGGATTCCCGGTCTGCCTGCTACGGTTGCATTTGCAAAGTCTGTTACGTATTTCTTAACCTTGCCGCTGTCAAGAGCTTCTACAAGGGCATCCTCGTCAACGAGAAGGTCTCTTGCGAAGTTCAGAAGAACGACACCGTCTTTCATCTTTGTGAAAGCTTCTTTGTCGATCATCTTGCGTGTGTTGTCTGTAAGCGGTACATGGATGGTGATGTAGTCGCACTGGCTGTAGATCTCATCCAGGGATTTGCTGTGTTTGATGGTTCTGGAAAGGTTCCATGCTGCATCGATGGAGATGAATGGGTCATATCCGTAAACTTCCATTCCCAGATGTGTTGCAGAGTTCGCAACCATGGCTCCGATCGCACCAAGACCGATAATACCAAGCTTCTTACCGCTGATCTCACATCCTGCAAACTGTTTTTTCTGTTTCTCAGCCAGTTTGTCGATGTGTTCTTTGTCTTCTTCGTGTGCTACCCACTCGATACCACCAACGATATCACGGGAAGCAAGGAGCATTCCTGCAAGAACAAGCTCCTTAACACCGTTTGCGTTTGCACCTGGTGTGTTGAATACTACGATACCTTTTTCTGCGCATACATCAACCGGGATGTTGTTGACACCTGCACCTGCACGGGCGATGACTTTGACATTTTCCGGAAGTTCCATGTCATGCATCTTAGCACTTCTTACCAGGACTGCATCGGCATCGTTCATTTCTTCTGTCTGTTTGTAATCATCTCCAAACAGGCCGAGACCTGTCTGGGAGATTGGATTGAGGCATTTATACTGGAACATTATGCATTTTCCTCCTCGAATTTTTTCATGAATGCAACAAGGGCTTCTACGCCTTCTTTTGGCATTGCATTGTAGATACTTGCACGCATACCGCCTACAGTTCTGTGTCCTTTGAGGTTTACAAGACCTGCTGCCTTTGCTTCTTTGACGAATTTGGCATCCATGTCTTTGTCACCTGTAACGAAAGGAACATTCATCAGAGAACGGGAAGCCGGCTCTACTGTGCCTTTGAAGAGTTTGCTCTGATCCAGGAAATCATAGAGGATCTTGGCTTTCTCGATGTTTCTTCTCTGCATTTCCTCCAGTCCGCCCATAGCTTTGAGCCATTTGAAGACTTTGCCGCATACATAGATGCAGTAAGCGTTCGGTGTGTTGTACAGGGAACCTGCATCTGCATGTGTCTTATATGTAAGCATGGTTGGTGTTCCCGGAAGGACATCCTCTGTGATGAGGTCTTCGCGGATGATGACGATTACCATACCTGCAGGTCCGATATTTTTCTGGACACCACCGTAGATGATGCCGTATTTGGTTACATCTACAGGCTCAGATAAGAAGCAGGAAGAAACGTCTGCTACCAGAGTTTTTCCCTTTGTATTCGGAAGAGTTTTGAATTTTGTTCCGTAAATTGTATTATTTTCACAAATGTATACGTAATCTGCATCCGGGCTGATCGGAAGATCGC
>NZ_FR886735.1:18752-25862 GCF_000436615.1 Blautia sp. CAG:237 | reverse complement strand
TCGGAAGATCGCTGCAGTCCGGGATATAAGAGAAGGTTTTGTCTTCGGAAGAGGCGATCTTGTTTACCTTTCCGTATTTCTGTGCTTCCTGATATGCTTTTTTTGCCCACTGACCGGTAACGATATAGTCAGCTACTCCGTTTTTCATAAGGTTCATCGGAATCATGGCAAACTGCTGAGAAGCGCCACCCTGAAGGAATAATACCTTGTAGTTATCCGGGATGTTCATCAGGTCTCTGAGATCCTGCTCTGCATCATCGATGATCTTCTGGAATTCAGGACTTCTGTGGCTCATCTCCATTACGGACATGCCTGTTCCCTGATAATCCATCATCTCATCTGCTACTTCTTTCAGCACAGGTTCCGGCAGTACGGCCGGTCCTGCAGAAAAATTATACACTCTGCTCATTGTTCTTCATATCCTCCTCGTCAAAAACTTCATTCAGACTTGCGCCTGCCGGTACCATCGGGAACACGCTGAGATCCTGATCGATCCAGCAGTCCAGTACTACAGGTCCGTCTGTTGCGAGAGCCTCGCGGATCGCCGGCTCTACTTCTTCCATCTTCGTAACACGGATCGCTTTCGCTCCCATGCCCTCAGATATTTTCACAAAATCCACGGCATCGTCAAGGACGGTGTGTGAATATCTGTGTTCATAGAATAAGGTCTGCCACTGACGTACCATACCCAGTACATGATTGTTCATGACAATCTGTAAAAGCTGTTTATGGCAGCGTACTGCTGTCGCGATCTCATTCATGTTCATTCGGAAACAGCCGTCTCCAGCGATGTTGACAACTGTTTTGTCCGGTCTTCCCATCTTGGCACCGATTGCAGCTCCAAGTCCGTATCCCATCGTTCCGAGACCACCGGAAGTCAGGAAGGTACGAGGTTCTTTGTACTTGAAGTACTGTGCGGCCCACATCTGGTGCTGACCGACATCTGTTGAGATAATTGCATCTCCACCTGTGATTTCGTAGAGTTTCTCTATAATGTATGGTCCTGTGAGCTGGGAATGATCATAACTCAGAGGATATTTGGCTTTCATCTCCTGAATATGCTCGATCCACTCCGGATGCTGTTTTTCCGGAATCATTTCCAGAAGTCTGCGGAGAACTTCTCTTACATCTCCGATTACAGACGCATCTACCATAACATTCTTGTTAATTTCTGCCGCATCGACATCGATCTGCAGGATCTTTGCCTGTTTTGCAAAGGTCTTGGCATTTCCTGTGACACGGTCACTGAAACGTGCACCCAGAACGATCAGAAGGTCGCACTGTGTCACGCCAAGGTCGGAAGTCTTGGTTCCATGCATGCCAAGCATTCCTGTATACAGAGGATCTTCTCCGGAAAAAGCGCCCTTGCCCATAAGGCTATCGCAGACCGGAGCCTGGATCTTATGTGCCAGTTCGCTGATCTCCTTGGAAGCTCCGGAGATCACACATCCGCCGCCGACAAAAATATACGGCTTCTTTGCTTCCTCGATCATCTGTGCAGCAGTTTCCAGATCTTCTCTGCGGATCGTCTCAGTCTCACGGTTGATCATAGCCGGACGGCGCAGGGAATATTCATAAGTTGCTGCTGTTACATCTTTGGTCACATCCACCAGTACCGGTCCCGGACGTCCGCTCTTGGCAATATAAAATGCCTTGCGGAGTGTGTCTGCCAGCATGGAGATGTCTTTTACGATAAAACTGTGTTTTGTGACCGGCATTACAATACCGGCAATATCAACTTCCTGGAAAGAATCTCTTCCGAGAAGTGGTTTGCCTACGTTAGCGGTGATCGCTACGACTGGAACAGAATCCATGTATGCGGTCGCGATACCGGTAACCAGGTTTGTAGCTCCAGGTCCGGAGGTTGCCAGGCACACTCCGACTTTGCCTGTAGCACGGGCATAACCGTCTGCCGCATGAGATGCACCCTGTTCATGAGAAGTCAGAACGTGGTGGATCTCATCACTGTGTTTATAGAGAGCATCATAGACATTGAGGATCGCGCCTCCCGGATAACCGAAAACAGTATCTACTTTCTGTTCCTTAAGGCACTCAATGATGATCTCTGCACCTGTAAGCTGCATTGTGTTTCCTCCTGTGTATATAAAATGAATGATTTCAGTTATTTTGCTTTCGGCACTTCAAGGATCGCTCCTCTGTTGCCTGAGGTAACCATTGCAGCATATCTTGCAAGATATCCGGTTGTGACTCTTGGTTCACGTGGCTGCCATTTTGCTTTTCTTGCTGCCATCTCTTCATCAGATACTTTGACTTCCAGTTTGAGTTCCGGAATGTTGATGCTGATGATGTCGCCTTCTTCGATCAGGGCGATTGGTCCACCTACGGCTGCCTCCGGTGAAACATGTCCGATGGAAGCTCCACGGGATGCACCACTGAAACGTCCGTCTGTGATAAGAGCTACAGAAGATCCAAGTCCCATACCTGCGATCGCAGATGTCGGATTCAGCATCTCTCTCATTCCAGGACCGCCTTTTGGTCCTTCATAACGGATGACTACAACGTCTCCGGCTACGATCTTGCCGCCTTTGATCGCTGCGATCGCATCTTCTTCGCAGTCAAAGACTCTTGCCGGTCCTTCGTGTACCATCATTTCTTCTACGACTGCGGAACGTTTTACGACACCGCCGTCAGGAGCGATATTTCCTTTGAGGACTGCAAGTCCACCGGTCTGGCTGTATGGATTGTCGATCGGGCGGATAACTTCAGGATTGAGGTTTACACAGTCTTTGATATTTTCGCCTACTGTTTTGCCTGTTACTGTCATGCATTCTGTATGGAGAAGTCCTTTTTTGTTCAGCTCGTTCATGACTGCGTAAACACCGCCGGCTTCATTGAGATCTTCCATGTAAGTCGGGCCTGCCGGTGCAAGGTGGCAGAGGTTCGGTGTCTTTGCACTGATCTCGTTTGCGAAACTGATATCAAAGTCCATTCCCACTTCATGAGCGATCGCCGGAAGATGAAGCATACTGTTGGTAGAACATCCAAGTGCCATATCTACCGTCAAGGCATTCAGGATTGCTTCCTTTGTCATGATGTCTCTCGGACGGATGTTTCTGCGGTACATTTCCATAACCTGCATACCTGCATGTTTTGCAAGACGGATACGTTCGGAATATACTGCCGGAATGGTTCCGTTTCCACGAAGTCCCATACCAAGAACCTCAGTCAGACAGTTCATGGAGTTTGCAGTGTACATACCGGAACAGGATCCACATGTAGGACATGTTTTGTTCTCGAATTCTGTCAGTTCGTCTTCTGTGATCTTGCCTGCTGCATAAGATCCAACAGCTTCGAACATACTGGAAAGGCTTGTCTTGTGTCCGTGGATATGACCTGCCATCATCGGACCGCCGCTTACGAATACAGTCGGAACGTTAATCCTGGCTGCTGCCATCAGAAGTCCAGGTACGTTTTTGTCACAGTTCGGAACCATAACAAGGGCATCAAACTGATGAGCCATTGCCATTGCCTCTGTAGAGTCTGCAATCAGATCTCTTGTTACCAGAGAGTATTTCATTCCGATGTGTCCCATTGCGATACCGTCACAGACAGCGATCGCCGGGAATACGATCGGTGTACCGCCAGCCATTGCAACCCCCTGTTTTACGGCTGCTACGATCTTGTCAAGGTTCATATGGCCAGGTACGATCTCATTGTAGGAACTTACGATTCCGACTAACGGACGTTCCATCTCTTCTTTTGTTAATCCAAGGGCATTAAACAGGGAACGGTGAGGTGCCTGCTGTGAGCCTGTTTTTACTGAATCACTTCTCATTTTATTATCTCCTCTTTATTCAATCTATACGATACCTACGGATTGTTCCGTGCATAGCACTCCTGGTATCTTACACCGCTGCTGCGATCAGATCTCCCATTTCTTTTGTTCCGACAGCTTTGCATCCTTCGGACATGATGTCACCTGTACGGTATCCGTCTGTCAGGACTTTCTGTACAGCTGCCTCTACTGCGTCTGCCTCTTCGTCAAGGTTGAGTGAGTAACGGAGCAGCATTGCTGCGGAAAGGATCGTTGCGATCGGGTTTGCTTTATTCTGTCCTGCGATATCCGGTGCGGATCCGTGGCTTGGCTCATACAGACCAAATTTGGTCTCATTGAGGCTTGCAGAAGAAAGCATTCCGATGGAACCTGTCACCATACTTGCCTCATCAGATAAAATATCGCCAAACATGTTCTCTGTCAGGATAACGTCGAACTGTGCCGGATCATGTACAAGCTGCATTGCACAGTTGTCAACCAGCATATGCTCCAGAGTTACTTCCGGGTAATCCTTTGCAACTTCTTCTACGACTTTTCTCCAGAGTCTGGAAGAATCCAGAACGTTTGCCTTGTCTACGCTTGTGACTTTCTTTCTTCTCTTCATTGCGATGTCAAAGGCTTTGATCGCGATACGGCGGATCTCATTTTCATTGTAGGAAAGTGTATCGATTGCTTTCTTTACACCGTCTTCTTCAATGGTCTTTCTTTCGCCGAAGTAAAGACCGCCGGTCAGCTCACGGACGATGATCATGTCAAATCCGTTGTCTCCGATCACTTCTTTTTTGATCGGGCAGGCTTCTTCGAGTTCTTTGTAAAGGTATGCCGGACGAAGGTTTGCAAAAAGGTTCAGTGCTTTACGGATAGCAAGGAGTCCTGCTTCCGGACGTTTGGACGGCTCCAGTTTGTACCATGGGGATGTCTTTGCATCACCGCCGATAGAGCCCATCAGAACTGCGTCAGAGGCTTTGGCTGTAGCAATTGCCTCATCTGTAAGCGGTACGCCGTGGACATCAATAGATGCGCCTCCAAGCAGTACCTCTGAATAAGTAAAGGTGTGGTTGTATTTCTCACATACTTTATCGAGAACTTTTTTGGCTTCACTGACAATTTCCGGTCCGATTCCATCTCCTGGAATCAATGCAATCTTGTATTCCATCTTTTCATTTCCTCTCTCTGCATCACACGAATCTTGCGCAGAGTCCTTTCCTCATGGATATTGTTATTATAATAACGCACTTTCTGGCACTTTTCAACCCTTTACTACGTAAAAGTTAGAACGTGTTATAAAAGTAAACGATTTTTATAAAAAAAGAAGTGCCGCATCTGACGCAGCACTTACTTTCTTATTTGCAGTTATGCGGATGCCTGTTCTGCCTTCTCCACCTCTGCAATAGCCTGTTTTCTCATTGGGATACGGCAGTTCTTGTTATTGCCGAATTCTACAATCACATCTTCTTCTGTCATGTCGATGATCACTCCATAGAAGCCGCTTGTGGTAACGATACTGTCACCGACTTCCATGCTGTTGAGCATTGCCTGAAGTCTCTTCTGCTCTTTCTTCTGAGGACGGATCATCAGGAAATACATTACTCCAAAGATAACAACCATCCATAAAATCATCATACCCATGCTTGCGGTACTGCTTGCTGTGCTGCTCATTTATGATTCCTCCTGTTCTAACTTACATTCCTGCTATTCAGGAACACTACACACTATCATACACAAAAAAGCCTTTTACTTCAAGTATTTTTCTGCATTTTGTGTGTTATTTCTGTTCTCCTGCTGCAAATCCTTCCAGACGCATTTTTTTGTAATCAGCAAATCTGCCTTCATCCAGTGCATCGCGGATTTCTTCCATCATATGATTATAGAAGTACAGGTTGTGCAGAACGCAGAGACGCATTCCAAGCATTTCTTTTGCCTTGAGAAGATGGCGGATATAGGCTCTGCTGTAATGGCGGCATGCCGGACAGCCGCAGCCCTCCTCGATCGGACGGGTATCCAGTTCATACTTTGCATTGAACATATTCATCTTGCCGTGGTTGGTGTATACATGACCATGACGACCGTTACGGCTCGGATATACGCAGTCAAAGAAATCAATTCCTCTCTCTACGCCCTCAAGAATATTCGCCGGTGTTCCGACACCCATAAGGTAAGTCGGCTTATCCTGTGGAAGATATGGTACAACAGCATCAAGGATGCGGTACATCTCTTCATGGGTCTCGCCTACGGCAAGTCCGCCGACTGCATAGCCGTCCAGATTCATTTTGGAAATTTCTTTGGCGTGTTCGATACGGATATCTTCATATACGGCTCCCTGGTTGATTCCAAACAGTAACTGTTCTTTATTGATAGTATCCGGCAGGCTGTTGAGACGGTCCATTTCTTTCTTGCATCGTGCAAGCCAGCGGGTGGTTCGCTCTACAGACTGCTGTACATAGTCTCTGTCTGCCACGCTGCTCGGACATTCGTCGAATGCCATTGCGATCGTAGAAGCAAGGTTGGACTGAATCTGCATACTCTCTTCCGGTCCCATGAAGATTTTGTGTCCGTCAATATGTGACTGGAAATGTACGCCTTCTTCTTTGATCTTGCGGAGTTTTGCAAGGGAAAAGACCTGGAATCCGCCGGAATCCGTCAGGATCGGACGCTCCCAGTTCATAAATTTATGGAGTCCGCCAAGCTGCTTCACGATCTTGTCACCAGGACGTACATGGAGATGATAAGTATTGGAAAGCTCCACCTGTGTTCCGATCTCATAAAGATCCTGCGTAGAAACAGCTCCCTTGATCGCCCCGATCGTACCCACATTCATAAACACCGGAGTCTGGATCGTACCATGCACAGTCTCAAACTGAGCCCTCTTCGCACGCCCCTCCGTTTTCATTAATGTATATTTTGCCATTTTTGTTCCTCTTTCTGTATGATTTGCATTTGATTTTAAGTATACCAGACAGAAGGAAAATGGTAAAGGGGAATGTTTGGATGGGTGGATGGTATGTATGTTACGGAGATGAGGTGTGCGGGGTGGGGCGAGGTTCGAGGGTTCTGAGGTACTAAGGAAGCTGTGATTTTGCTAAAAACGGGAATAAAATTGTCAAACTCGCTACGCTCAAACAGTGACAATTTTATTCCCAACGCAAACTCCCACCTCCCAAGCACCTCAACGAACCCTCTCAAGCTCACCCCACCCCGCACACCTCATCTCCTCCGCTATCCCACACCGCACCAAACTGAAGGTAGAAAGAAAAAAAGTTCAAGACATAACTCTTTTCCAACCAAAAATGAGAGACCATCGCAGCCATAGGCTG
>NZ_FR886735.1:0-18735 GCF_000436615.1 Blautia sp. CAG:237 | reverse complement strand
AGAGACCATCGCAGCCATAGGCTGCGTGCTCTCCCATTTTTTATTAACTTTATTCAAACCAACACCCAGGGCGACGCGCGCGACACGCGCACGCCCGTCCCCACGCCAAAACCGCGTGGCCAAGGAGGGGGTTCTTAGGGGGAGCTTCGGCCTTCGCAGACTCTGAGATGCTCCCCCTAAGGGTTTTCTTTTTTCCAAAAACTAATTTTTATTCAAATTTTTAACAGCCGTAGAAAGCATCAATTTTATACGATTCAGCTGGTTAACTTCACTCGCACCCGGATCATAATCAATTGCCACAATATTAGCCTCCGGATGCTCCCTCCGGATCTCCTTGATAACACCTTTACCCACAATATGGTTCGGCAGACATGCAAACGGCTGGATACATACGATGTTCGGTACACCGCCATGGATCAGTTCCATCATCTCGCCGGTCAGGAACCATCCTTCACCGGTCTGGTTTCCAGGAGAAACGATCGGTTCTGCCATCTTTGCCAGATCTGCAATATCGGCAGACGGAGTAAAATGGCGGCTCTGTGCCAGAGCTTCATTCATAGGTTTACGCAGCCATTCAATTGCCTTGATTCCCCAGTTTGCGATCGTTGCTTTATTTTTCTTGAATCCAAGGAACTCACATTTGAAGTTCTGGTTGTAGAAACAATAATTGATAAAGTCGATCAGATCCGGGCAGACTGCCTCGGCACCTTCTGCTTCCAGAAGTTCTGCCAGATGATTGTTCGCAGCCGGAAGGAACTTGACAAGGATCTCACCAACAATACCAACTCTCGGCTTCTTCTCACCGGTGATCGGGATCATATCAAACTCATGTACCATCTCATGGCACATCTTCTTGAACTGGCTGTGGCTGACACTGCTTCCCGTCAGGAAGGAGATCACCCTCTGCTCCCAGATCTTATGCTTACGGTTGACGATTCCCTCTTCCACCTCATACGGACGCATGCGGTAAACGCATTTCATCAGGATATCTCCAAACACTGCACCATAGCATACTCGCTTGATCAGTGGAAGCGTCAGCTTGAATCCCGGATTGCTTTCCAGACCACTTAAGTTGATGGAAATAACCGGAACCTGCTCCATGCCGGTCTTCTTGAGTGCACGGCGGATAAATGCGATATAGTTGGACGCACGGCATCCACCACCTGTCTGAGACATGATGACAGCCGTTTTGTTCAGGTCATACTTGCCGGAAAGAAGCGCATCCATAACCTGTCCGACTACCATCAGAGACGGATAGCAGGCATCATTATTTACATATTTCAGTCCCACATCGACTGCATGCTTATTATCATTCGGAAGGACTTCCAGATGATATCCACAGGTATTAAATGCAGCCTGCAGGATTCCGAAATGGAACGGTGACATCTGCGGGCAGAGGATCGTATAATCCTTACGCATCTGCTTGGTAAATACAACCTTCTCGATAGAAGACGGTTTGATCTCACGCTCTTTATGCTGTGCATCTTTTGCACGGAGTGCTGCCAGCAGGGAACGTACACGGATCCTTGCCGCTCCAAGGTTATTCACCTCATCGATCTTCAGGCAGGTATAGATCTTGCCGCTGCCATCGAGGATCTCATAAACCTCATCTGTTGTAACCGCATCCAGACCACATCCAAAGGAATTGAGCTGGATCAGATCCAGATTATCCTGTTTTTTGACAAAGTTTGCTGCCGCATACAGACGGGAATGATACATCCACTGGTCATTGACACGGATTGGACGCTCTACTTCTGCAAGATGAGAAATAGAATCCTCTGTAAATACCGCAATACCATAACTGTTGATCAGATCCGGGATACCATGATGGATTTCAGGGTCGATGTGATACGGACGGCCTGCAAGGACGATTCCTCTTCGTCCGGTATCCTTAAGGTACTGAAGAGTCTCCTCGCCCTTTTTCTGCACATCTTTACGTGCCTGGGCAAGTTCTTCCCATGCCGCATGAGCTGCTGCCTTTACTTCCTCTGCCGGAATATCCTTAAATACCTGTACCAGACGGTCTGTCAGGATCGCTTCGGTCGTAAATGCCATAAACGGATTCATAAACTTGATGCTCGGATCTTTGAGCTCATCCACATTGTTCTTGATGTTTTCTGCATAAGAAGTAACGATCGGGCAGTTATAATGGTTGACTGCATCCGGGAACTCATTTCGTTCATACGGAACACAAGGATAGAAAATAAATTTCACACCTTTTTTGATCAGCCAGCTCACATGACCATGTGCCAGCTTCGCCGGATAACACTCTGATTCACTCGGGATGGACTCAATGCCAAGCTCGTAGAGCTTTCTGGTAGAAGTCGGCGAAAGCACCACTTCATATTTCAGTTTGGTAAAGAATGTATACCAGAACGGATAATTCTCAAACATGTTCAGGACACGCGGGATACCCACCTGTCCCCTGATTGCCTGATCCGGGCTTAACGGCTCATAGGAAAACAGTCTCTTGTATTTATATTCATAAAGGTTCGGCACATGATCCTTGTTTTTCTCTTTGCCGATACCTCTCTCACAGCGGTTTCCACTGATGAACTGACGGCCGCCGGTAAATTTATTGATGGTCAGACGGCAGTTATTGGTACATCCGCGGCAGTTTGCCATAGATGTTGTATATTTCAGCTCATTGATCTTGTCAATGGAAAGCATTGTTGTCTTTTTGCCCGTCTCATAACGCTCTCTCGCGATCAGAGCCGCACCAAACGCACCCATGATACCTGCGATATCCGGACGGATCGCTTCACAGCTTGCGATCTTCTCAAAGCTTCGGAGTACCGCATCATTATAAAAAGTACCACCCTGTACAACGATATGCCTGCCAAGTTCTGTCGCATCAGAAACCTTGATAACCTTGTAAAGCGCGTTCTTGATAACAGAGTACGCAAGACCTGCGGAAATATCAGATACCTCCGCGCCCTCTTTTTGCGCCTGTTTTACCTTGGAGTTCATAAATACGGTACAGCGTGTTCCAAGGTCGATTGGATGCTGTGCAAAAAGCGCTGCCTTCGCAAAATCCTGCACACTGTAGTTCAGAGATTTCGCAAAAGTCTCGATAAAGGAACCACAGCCGGAAGAACATGCCTCATTTAACTGTACGCTGTCTACGGTCTGGTTCTTGATCTTGATACACTTCATATCCTGACCACCGATGTCCAGGATACAGTCTACTTCCGGATCAAAAAATGCTGCTGCATAGTAATGAGATACAGTCTCAACCTCTCCCTCATCCAGAAGAAGCGCTGCCTTTATAAGAGCCTCACCATAACCGGTAGAGCATGCATAGGCGATATTTGCGCCTTCCGGAAGTTTGGAATAGATTTCCTGGATAGAACGGATTGCTGTCTTGAGCGGGCTTCCGTTGTTATTACTGTAGAAGGAATAAAGAAGGCTTCCATCCTCTCCTACCAGTGCAGTCTTTGTCGTGGTAGATCCGGCATCGATACCAAGATAGCAGTTACCCTTATAGCTTGCCAGATCGCCTGTTGCAACTTTGTAAGAAGACTGGCGTTTGTTAAATGCTTCGTAATCTTCCTCTGTCGCAAACAACGGCTCCATACGCTCTACTTCGAAGTCAAGCTTGATTGAATGACGCAGTCTGTCTTTAAGATCTGTCAGGGAAACCGTCACATCTTTCTTCGCATTCAGTGCAGAACCAATCGCAGCAAAAAGATGAGAATTCTCCGGAACGATCGTATGCTCATCATCCAGTTTCAGAGTTCTGATAAACGCCGTCTTGAGCTCGGAAAGGAAATGCAGAGGACCGCCAAGGAATGCTACATGACCACGAATCGGTTTACCGCAGGCAAGACCGGAAATCGTCTGGTTTACAACTGCCTGGAAAATAGATGCAGACAGGTCTTCCTTCGTTGCGCCCTCGTTGATCAGCGGCTGGATATCCGTCTTTGCAAATACACCGCAGCGGGCAGCGATCGGATAAAGTGCTTTGTAATTTTTTGCATATTCATTCAGACCGGTAGCATCTGTCTGAAGCAGGGATGCCATCTGGTCGATAAAGGAACCTGTACCTCCGGCACAGATACCGTTCATTCGCTGTTCAATGTTTCCACCCTCAAAATAGATGATCTTGGCATCCTCACCGCCAAGCTCAATCGCAACATCTGTCTGCGGTGCGATCTTCTGCAAAGAAGTAGAAACCGCGATAACCTCCTGCACGAACGGGATTTCCAGATGGTTCGCAAGTGTCAGACCACCAGAACCTGTGATCACCGGGCAGAGTGTCATCTCTCCAAGTTTTGCATGGGCTTTCTCCAACAGATCAGCCAGTGTTTCCTGGATGTTTGCAAAATGACGTTCGTAATCTGCAAACAGAAGCTGATCGTTTTCATCAAGAATCGCAATCTTTACTGTAGTAGATCCGATATCAATTCCCAATGTGTATGTATTCAATAAATCGACCTCCTCGTCATAAAACTGTATATATACAGATATGAATGTGTAACGTGTTCTTTCTTATTAAAAAGTGTTTTTTCAAATCGAATTCCGTAACATTATACGACAAAGTTTTACAAATGACAATGACCAACTTCAAGAATTTGTTACTCTCCTGCCCGAGTAGCAGAAAAAAAGCACCTCCGAAACCATGTCCGAAAATGCTTTTGATCCTGAATATTATATTTTATGTCATATCCTTTTATCTGTGGAATCTGTTTGCGATCCTTACCAGATAAGCGCCGCCCGGCATTCTGGAAAGGCGCTCGGAAGCAGTCTTGTCAACCAGAATATAAGCCAGGAAATACGCTGTCGCTGCCAGAACGATGGATACGCCAAGGCAGATAAAGTTTGACGGCAGGATCACATGCAGTCCGTAGTATACAGCACCTGCCACAACACCCATGACAACCGATGCAAGGATCGGGCTTACATAGGCTGCCTTCCACGGATTCTTATAATCCAGATATTTTTTCATAAAGAAATCATTCATCACGCAGACAACGACCGCATAGACGATCATCGCCACCAGAAGCGCATAAATGCCAAGATCTGTAAACATCAAAAGTAATACGACCACGATCACATCGACCAAAAGCGCCACTGCTGCAGTCATCATCGGGATCTTCGGCTTGCCGATACCCTGAAGGACACCATTGGAAATGTTTGACATTCCATTCAGAAGAATCGTAAAGGATCCAAGCAGCAGGAGTTTTCCTGCCACACCGTTTGTTCCGCCAAAAAGCAGAGACACGATCGGCTGTGCAAGCACGGCAAGTCCGACTGCACACGGAATGGAAATAAACATAGAAAGCTGGACTGTCTGGTCAACTCTCCTTCTGGTCTCGTCAATGTCACCCGTCGCATACAGGGCAGAAACCTCCGGTATCATGGATGTCGGAGCTGCACTGGAAAGTGTCAGCGGGATGTTGATGATACTCATAAAATAAGTCGCATATTCTGCATAAAGCATACTGATCGTATCGGAATCCACGCCATGTTTTCCCATGATCTCGGAATACAGGACACCATTGAGATAACCATTGATATTGTAAATAAAAGAACTCAGGATAATCGGAGAAACGATCAGGATGATCAGTTTCAGAATCTCACCATAAGTTTCCTCTTCATGGTAATGATCTCCTGCCACTCTTCTCTTGATAGCTCTGCGGTTGACTCCGTATACAAGGAGCATAAAGATCAGCGCAGTTACAACACCTGCAGTCGTTCCCACAGTAGAACCGGCTGCTCCCCATTTTGCGACACTTCCATCACTGCCGTCTGCAAAATATTTGATAAACATCCATGCAGCGATCAGGCTGACTGCCGCATTAAAGATCTGTTCCAGGATCTGTGAGATGGAAGTCGGCATCATATTTCGGTATGCCTGGAAATATCCTCTGTACACACCAAGGATTCCGGAAAGGAAGATCGTTGGAGACAGGATCTGGAGTGCCAGCACGGCATTCGGCTGGTTGCTCGGGATGATGAATCTCGCCCCAAACAAGCATACCAGTGCCACGATCCCGCCTATGATCGCAGCGTAGATCAGGGATCCGCGAAAGATCTTCTGTGCATTTTTGTAATCTTTTAAAGCAATCCTCTCGGAGATCAGTTTGGAAACTGCCTGCGGGATACTGAAAGAAGCGATCATCAGAAGGATCATGTAGGCATTCTGTGCAAGGCTGATATAGCCCATGCCCATATTTCCTACAATAGAAGAAAGCGGGCTCTTATATAATAATCCGATGACCTTGGAAATCATTGCCGCGATCATCAGAAAGGACGCGTTTTTGACTAAATTGTTCTTCTGACTCATTTTTACTCCTTATTTTCCTGTTCTGCTTTATTTTCGATCTGCCAGTCGATCGGGTCCAGTCCGTTCTGAACCAGAAATTCATTTGTCTTACTGAAATGATGGCATCCGAAAAATCCCCTGTACGCGGACAGCGGGCTTGGGTGCGGTGCCTCCAGGATCAGATGCTTCGGATTGTTGAGCATGGATTTCTTCATCTGTGCCGGACGTCCCCAGAGAAGGAAAACGATCGGACGGTCCTGCTCATTCAAGATCCGAATCGCAGCATCGGTAAACTGCTCCCATCCGATCCCACGGTGGGAATTTGCCTGATGTGCGCGGACAGTCAAAACGGTGTTCAGCATAAGCACGCCCTGCTTTGCCCATTTTTCCAGATATCCATTGTCCGGGATATAGCATCCCAGATCATCGTGTAATTCCTGATAAATATTCACCAGTGACGGCGGAACCTCGACATCCCTTTTGACAGAAAAGCACAGTCCGTGCGCCTGTCCGTCATTGTGGTACGGGTCTTGTCCAAGAATCACGACCTTCACCTGGCTCAGCGGTGTAAAATGAAATGCATTGAACATATCATCTGCCGGAGGAAAGATCTTCCGTGTCTGATACTCCTGCATAACTGTCTTATATAATTTTGCATAATATGGCTGATGGAATTCATCCTTTAATGCTTCCAGCCATTCTCCCGATAAAGGAGCCATGTATTATCACCTCTTATCTTCGAACGGAAATCCCTCTCTCTGCCAGATAATCCTTCACCTGACGGATCTCCAATTCTTTGTAATGGAATAAAGATGCTGCCAGCGCGGCATCTGCACCGCCCTCTGTCAGTGCATCATAAAAATGTTCCAGAGTTCCTGCACCGCCAGATGCAATGACCGGAATAGAAACTGCGTCTGCGATCGCTCTGGTCAGTTCAATATCGTATCCTGCTTTGGTCCCGTCACAGTCCATGCTGGTAAGAAGGATCTCACCTGCACCGAGACGCTCGACCTTTTCGGCCCATTCAATGGCATCAATGCCGGTATCCAGACGTCCACCGTGTTTGTAGATGTTCCAGCCGCCGTCTTCTCTTCGTTTGGCATCAATCGCCACGACAACACACTGGCTTCCGAACTTCTCTGCTGCCTCTGTGATAAGCTCCGGACGGTCGATCGCTGCGGAATTGACAGAGATCTTGTCTGCACCCTCACGGAGAAGTTTCTTGAAATCGTCTACCGTACGGATACCGCCGCCGACGGTAAACGGAATAAATACATTTGCCGCAACCTGACGCACCATATCCACAACCGTGTCACGTTCTTCACAGGATGCTGTGATATCCAGAAAAACAAGCTCATCTGCACCGGCTGCATCGTAAGCTTTGGCGATCTCCACAGGATCTCCCGCATCTTTGAGATCTACAAAATTAACGCCCTTTACCACACGTCCGTTGTTTACATCCAGACAGGGAATGATTCTCTTTGTAAACATATCAGTTCCCCTCCTTCTCAAGTTTCGCAAAGTTTTCGAGGATCTTAAGTCCGTACTTGCTGCTCTTTTCCGGATGGAACTGGCAGGCAAATACATTGTCCTTCTCGACAGAAGCATGGATCGTTGTGCTGTACTCAGTCACTGCCTTCACGATCTGCGGATCTTCTGCCTGGAGATAATAGGAATGTACAAAATATACATGGGTATCTTCCGGGATATCCTTAAACAGTCTTCCGTTATTCTGAAGGTGCAGGGAATTCCATCCCATGTGCGGGATCTTGAGTCCCGGAGATGGCGGAATACGCAAGATCTTGCCTTTAAGGATCCCAAGTCCTTCTACACCCGGTGTCTCTTCGCTGCTTTCAAATAAAAGCTGTAATCCAAGACAAATCCCAAGAAACGGGGTTCCTTTCTTTATCATGTCCTGGATCACCGGAACCAAACCATATTTATGTAAGTTTTCCATTGCTTCGCCGAAGCTTCCAACTCCCGGAAGGATCACTTTGTCTGCCCGAAGGAGCACCTGCGGGTCACGGGATACAACGGTTTCTTCGCCAAGGTAGGCAAGTGCTTTCTCCACACTTTTGATGTTTCCTGCATCGTAATCGATAATACCTATCATTCGTATCTCACATCCTGTCTTTATTCATGTTGATCATCATGTCCAAGTATACCGCAAAAAGAAGCAGATGCAAAGTGGTTTCTTTACATCTGCTTCTTTTTTAATCATTTTTGCGGTCGAGCGTAAACCAGAACTCTACGCCATTGTCATAATTCTGTACACCATACTGCTGGTGCAGGCCTTCCATGATGGCTTTTACGATAGAAAGCCCGATACCACTTCCACCGTATTCTCTGGTCCTTGCCTTGTCCACTTTGTAAAATTTATTCCACAGTTTCGGAACATCCTCCTCCGGGATCGGTGTTCCTGTGTTAAATACAGTCACTCTGACACGGTCATCCTCCGGGATCACACGGATCTCGATCTCCTTCTCACCGTTCAGATGATTCAGTGCGTTGCTGGTATAGTTCGTCACAACTTCCTCGATCTTGAACTCATCTGCCCAGACATAGACCGGCTCTGATGCCTCGAAACTTACCTTCGCTTCTTTCTGCTGGATCATGATATCCATGGACTGCAGTACTCCGCGGATCAGACTTACGATATCAAATCTCTCCATGGAAACTTCATCCCTGCCGGATTCCAGCTGGTTCAGAGTCAGAAGGTTCTTAACCAGCTTATTCATCTTGGCCGCTTCATCCATGATGACATCGCAGTAAAATTCCCTGCTCTCCGGGTCATCTGAAATATTTTCCTTCAGTCCCTCGGCATATCCCTGTACCAGTGCGATCGGGGTCTTGAGTTCATGAGAGACGTTGTTCAGGAACTCCTGACGCATCTGGTCGATCTTTTCTTTATTCTCAATATCCTTGAGCAGCTGATTGTTCGCCGATTTCAGTTCGGAGATCGTCTTCTCAAGCTGTTCAGACATGCGGTTGAAGTTCTCTCCAAGCTCATCGATCTCATTGCCCGCCTGGCTATGATATTTCGCATCAAAATCCAGTTCACTCATCTTGGTAGAAAGCTGTGTCAGTTCACTGATCGGCTTTGTGATACGCTTCGTGATCACCCAAACCACCAGTCCGCTGAGAGCAATAATCCCAAGTCCCACATAGAAATAAAAACTGTTGGAGATCGCGACACTCTCCCGGATACTCTCAAGCGGAGTACGGATCAGGAAATAGCATCCATTCCCCAGTTCTCCCCAGCTCTCCACATATTCCATTCTGGCAAAGCGGTCACTGACCTGCTGGATCACATAATTGTCATTTTTCTGGAGAACTTTCTCCTTGTTCTTCTTCTGATCAAGATCGTATACATATCCGACCAGTCTGGCCTGCAGAAGATCCTCATTGCTTCCAACAGAACAGATCGTCTGTCCGTCTGCTGTGACCATGACCCAGGTAAGGTTGTTCTCAGAACAGTCCTTGAACATCTCATCCGAGACTTCCGCACTGCTGTTTCCATCGGAATCTGTCTCAACCTCAAGGTTCTCCAGCTTCTCTACCGCTTCCTTCAGCACTTCTGTCTTGCGGCTGATATAATAATGTTCCAGGAATAACCCATTGATCAGGGTGATCACGACCATAGAAAGAAGAAGCAGTCCAATAAACAGGACTGCTATCTGTCGGCGCAGCGGATGGAACTTCCTGTTCTTCCGCTTCTTATCTGAATCTTTGTGGAAAAATCTCATTGTTCATCCACCTCAAATTTGTAACCCATTCCCCAGACAGTCTTGATATATTCTCCCTTCGCACCCATCTTGCTTCTCAGCTTCTTGACGTGCGTATCAATCGTTCTGGCATCGCCGAAATAATCATAATTCCATACAGAATTCAAGATCTTCTCTCTGGAAAGAGCGATCCCCTGGTTCTCAAGGAAATAAGTCAGAAGTTCAAACTCCTTAAAGCTCAGTTCCATCGGCTCACCATCAACAGATGCCTGATGTGCCGCCTTGTCGATCACGATCCCTCCTGCCGACAGGACATCGCCTCCTACGTCCTGTCCGGTCCTTCGAAGGATCGCCTCCACTCTGGCGACCAGGATCTTCGGACTGAATGGTTTTGAAATGTATTCATCTACTCCGAGGTCAAATCCAAGGAGCTCGTCCCTCTCATCACCTCTCGCTGTCAGCATGATGATCGGCACCTTGGAATTCTTACGGATCTCCCTGCACACTTCCCATCCATCCATCTTTGGCATCATGACATCCAGAAGGATGAGGGCGATATCCTTTTCCTCGTAGAAAATATCCATTGCTTCTTCGCCGTCGCCTGCCTCAAGTACCTGGAAATTCTTCTTCTCCAGGAAATCTCTCACCAGCTTCCTCATACGGCTTTCATCATCTACTACAAGAATTTTCGGGGCTTCCATCTCTGATTCCTCCAATCAAAAAATTTCTTTTGTTGTATTTCAATGCTATCATCTTATCAGAGATTTATGTTTGTTTTGTGAACGATTTCAGGAATTCTGGTCCAGTTTCTCAGAAAATTCGTCTTTTTTCATTGGACGGTAGAAATAATATTCCTGAATATAATCACATCCATGTTCCTTAAGGAACTCTACCTGCTCTTTGGTCTCCGCACCCTCAGCCACTGTTCTGGCATCCAGTGCATGAGCTGCTTCTATGATCAGCGGGATCAGTTTCCTTGCTCTTGAGTTCGCTTCGATCTCTCTTGTAAAGGACATGTCGATCTTGAGAATATCGAAGGAAAATTTCTGCAACATATTAAAGGAAGAATAACCGCTTCCAAAATCATCCAGAAGGATCCAGGCTCCCTTTTCCTTGATCTTGTTGAGGACATTGCCGACATTCTCCTCGAGTGCCGCATAAGAAGTCTCGGTGATCTCAAAACGGATCAGTCTGGACGGGAATTCCGCATGCTCCAGGAAATCAATGATCTCCTCGATCAGTGTCTCATCATAAAAATCCATCCAGGAAAGGTTCATGGAAACAGGAACGACTTCCAGTCCCTTCTCATATCTGCCGCGGATATAGGCACGTACCTTCTGGAATACATAACGGTCAAGTTTGGAAATGGAACCATCCTCCTCCAGCTTCGGCACAAAGATCCCCGGGGAGATAAATCCCTTCTTCGGATGGATCCAGCGGATCAGAGCCTCCGCAGACATGATCTTGCCTGTCACAGAATCTACGATCGGCTGATAGTAGACTTCCAGTTCTTCGTTTGCGATCGCTTCCTCAAATTCTGTTGTGATCTCTGCATTGTCAATATATGCCATATCCATATTATGGTCAAAAACCGCATATGGCTTGAGATATTCATCCACAATGTACTGCTTCGCAAGTTTGGCACGGTCGATCATTCCGGAAACCGGCATCGGCTCGTCCTTAAGATAAAAGATACCGCATCTGCAGTGCACACGGATCTTCTTATTGCTGACATCAAAAACCTGATCACAGAAATCTGCCAGCTTCTCTCCGGAAATCCGGTCACGCTCTACAAAGCTCACAAAGTGGTCTGCTTCGATCCTGCCCACATAGATCGGTTTCAGGAAAGACTGCTCTATCTCATCATAGAGGCTGTCCAGGATATGGTCGCCTTCCTTGATTCCAAGTAGTTCATTGGTCGCCTTGAAACTCTTGATATTAAAAAATACGATCGCGTATTTGGATCTGTCCTCACAGTGATTCAGGAATTTCTCTACCATATAAATAAAGCCGCGGCGGTTATAGGCTCCCGTCAGATAGTCTCTGTACTCCTTCTCATGTGTGACGATCGCATTCTCGATACGATGACTTAAGATGCTTGTCACATAAGGAAGTCTGAAACAGTCGCAGACCCCAAGTCTGTATGCTCTCTTGACATCGGCAGTCAGGCTCGCGATCACGGCGATCACGGCAAATTCCTCCAGCCACATCTTCTCTCTCATGATCTCCAGAAGCTCATA
This sequence comes from Blautia sp. CAG:237, assembly GCF_000436615.1. Classification (NCBI taxonomy): domain Bacteria; kingdom Bacillati; phylum Bacillota; class Clostridia; order Lachnospirales; family Lachnospiraceae; genus Blautia; species Blautia sp. CAG:237. The sequence continues at coordinate 6,502 of NZ_FR886735.1, read as the reverse complement.
GCCGTCAATATCCGGCATTTCCAGCTTCAGCAGCACCAGTTCCAGATTCCAGTGTTCCTTCTCAAGAATCTCGAGAGCTTCGCGACCGCTTCCAGCCAGCCTTATCTCATAAGTCTCTCCCAGAATATCGTTCAGCATTTCTCTGTTGATCTCTGAATTATCTACTACCAGAATCCTGGCACGCTGATGATATGTTCTACTCATTCTATAAATTCCTTCCCATTGGTAACTGATAGAATCACCTCATATACATTATTATCCAATTTTATACGTACAGTATAATATAATGATGGTTTGATTGCAATATCTGAAAATTCCTAAATCAACAAATTTTTCCGTTTTTGTTGCTTTCCCCACTGATTATCCAACAAATAGTAACTATTATCACAAAAAAAATACTGCCGCAGAGAAAAAGTATCCACAAAAATCAACATTTTCTCACGACAGTATTCTTGATTCTTATAAAAAACTTCCAAAAGATCCAGGTTATATTCTGAATGCTCAGCGTTTTACGTTAAAAGCTCCCATTCCCGGATATACAGCAGCACTTCCAAGTTCTTCTTCAATACGGAGAAGCTGGTTGTATTTTGCCACGCGCTCTGTACGGCTTGGTGCTCCTGTCTTGATCTGGCAGGTATTCAGTGCAACTGCAAGATCTGCGATCGTTGTATCTTCTGTCTCACCGGAACGATGAGAAGAAATTGCTGTATATCCTGCTTTATGTGCCATCTTGATCGCTTCAAGAGTTTCAGAAACAGAACCGATCTGGTTGAGTTTGATCAGAATAGAGTTTCCGCATCCAAGATCAATACCTTTCTTCAGACGCTCTGTATTGGTTACGAATAAATCGTCACCTACAAGCTGTACTTTTCCGCCAAGTTCTTTGGTCAGAAGCTGCCAGCCTTCCCAATCTTCTTCATCCAGGGCATCTTCGATAGAAATGATCGGATATTTCTCTACAAGCTGTTTCCAGTGCTGGATCAGACTTTCAGAAGTAAATTTGGTGCCTGCTTTCGGAAGGATGTACTCGCCCTTCTTCTCACCTTTCCATTCGCTGGAAGCTGCGTCCATGGCAAGCATGAAATCTTTGCCTGGCTCGTATCCTGCTTTTTCGATCGCTTTGAGGATGTACTGGATCGCTTCTTCATCACTTGCGAGGTTCGGTGCAAAACCACCTTCATCTCCTACGGAAGTAGCAAGTCCTTCTGCTTTAAGAAGTGCAGCAAGTGCATGGAAAACTTCTGCACACCAGCGCAGTGCTTCACGGAATGTAGGTGCTCCTACAGGCATGACCATAAACTCCTGCACGTCAACAGTATTTGCTGCATGAGCTCCACCGTTTAAGATATTCATCATCGGAACAGGAAGACGGTTTCCGGAAATTCCTCCAAGCAAACGATACAGCGGGATCTCCAGTGCAAGGGAAGCTGCTCTTGCTGTTGCGATAGAAACTGCAAGGATCGCATTGGCTCCAAGATTTGATTTGTCTTTTGTGCCGTCTGCCTCGATCATTGCCTTGTCTACTGCATAGATATCAGATGCATCCAGGCCAACGATCGCTTCGCTGATCTTTGTGTTGATGTTTTCTACTGCTTTCAAAACACCTTTTCCGAGATATCTTGCTTTGTCACCGTCGCGGAGTTCCAGTGCCTCAAATTCACCTGTAGATGCGCCGCTTGGTGCTGTTCCTCTTCCTACGGTACCGTCGATCAGGGTTACTTCTGCTTCTACTGTCGGATTTCCTCTGGAATCCATGATCTCACGGCCGATGACTTTTTCAATTTCCAAATAGTTCATGATCTTTTTACTCCTTGATCTGTAGATTTATGCCAGTGCTTTTCCTAATGCTTTGCAGTTTTCTACTGCTTCATCGTCTGGTTCTTCCTGACAGATCACACCGTCTGCTACAAGAACAGCTCCGTCCTCTTTGCATTTAGCTTCCCAGTTGTGCATCCAGTCTCCATCGCCCCATCCGTAGGATCCGAAAAGACCGATCTTTTTGCCGGAGAGTTTTTCTTCACAGGAGCTGAACATTGGCTCGAACTCATCTTCTTCCAGTACTTCATCTCCCATAGCCGGGCATCCGAATGCGATTGCATCAAATTCGTCTACTTTTGCTGCCTCAAAGTCTGCTGTCTCAAATACAGTAACTTCTGCGCCTGCTTCTTTTGCTCCGTCTGCTACTGCATTTGCCATGCTCTCTGTGTTTCCTGTAGAACTCCAATATACAACTGCTACTTTACTCATATTCTTTTACCTGTCCTTTCTTGATCATGCTGCGACGGTGAGCTGAAGGATGCTTCTGCCATCGGCAAATAATTTCTGATAGATTTCTGAACATTTCTTCAGTTTCCGGAAGATCACCTGGGTCTTCTGCTCATCTCCGTAAACCTTCCAGATCCCACAGCACTTGTAATTTTTTCCCTTCTGTTCAATAAATCCTGTCACATCATCCAGAGGATATCCCAGGAACAGTCCCACCTCATGAGGGAAGCATTCATACTGAAAAAAGCGGTCCTGAAGTTTGCGAAGACAGCAGTCCGTTCCCCGGCATTCGTATCCACAGGTCTGAAGGATGTTCTCGGCTCCTTCCCTGTTCAGATCAGCTTCCAGCTTGTTTTTCCGGTAGACGTAGATCAGTGCTCTCTTCTCGCCTGTTCTCAGTATTTCCACATAAACCCCTTTTCCATTCAGCTTACGGTTTTCTTCCTGTATCTCTCTTGGCAGATCCTCCATATCATCCGGCAGATAGTTAAACATATTTGCCGTTTTTATCCCTGCAAGCGTCGGAGCGCAATGCGCAACAATACCTGATTCTAACATTTGGTTACCTCCATCTCGCTCATGATGCTTCCTGCAAGGAAAAAGGATTTACTGATTCTCGCTTTTGCGCGCAGGAAATAGATTAGTTTTAACTAACTTAGCTTTTAAATTTTACGGATATGTCTCCATACCCGTAAAATATTACGCTCTTGGTTAGAACTAACTAACTGAGATGATAGTACTATATTTCACCTGTGCTGTCAAGAGTTTTTTGCATTTAACTTTTTATTTTTTCAGCTATTTTTTAAAGGACAGATTTCATGGAATCCATACCGATCAGCAGTGTGGATGTATTGTGAAGAAGTGCAGACATTGTCGGCTGGATCACGCCTGTCACACCGAGTGCGATCAGGGTTCCGTTGATACCCATGATACGTCTGTAGTTCTTGTGGATCTTGGTCATCAGACCGTTGCTGATCTCTTTGAGTGTGACCATAACAGACAGATCATCTGCGCCGATCGTGATATCGGAGATCTCTCTTGCAAGTTCTGCACCATCACTGATCGCGATTCCGACATCTGCAGCGGAAAGTGCCGGTGAATCGTTGATCCCATCGCCGACCATCAGGACTTTGTGTCCGCTTTCTCTTGCTTCCTCGATAAATCTTGCCTTGTCTTCCGGAAGTACTTCAGAATAATATTTGTCTACACCGACTCTGGCTGCGATCGCTTTGGCTGTACGGTCGCTGTCGCCTGTCATCATGACGATCTGTGTAAATCCTGCTTCATGCAGTTTGCGGATCACTTCCGGTGCCTCCGGACGCAGCGGATCTTCGATGCAGATAACAGCTGCCAGCTCACCCTCGATACCAAGATACAGGTGAGAGTATTCCGGCGGAAGACTTGCAAATTCTTCTTCTTTGCCCTCCGGGATCGTGCACTTCTCATCTTCGAATACGAAGTGATGGCTTCCGATGATGGCTTTTCTTCCATCTACAGTCGTGGAGATTCCGTGTGCTACGATATATTCTACTTTAGAGTGCATTTCTTCATGAGTCAGGCCGCGGTCCTTAGCCGCATCCATGACTGCTTTTGCCATAGAATGTGGGAAATGCTCTTCCATGCAGGCTGCAAGACGAAGAAGATCATCCTTGGACTCGCCGTTAAAGGAAACAACGTCTACTACCGTCGGTTTTGCCTTGGTCAATGTTCCTGTCTTATCAAATACGATGGTGTCTGCCTCAGCAACTGCCTCCAGGAATTTGCCGCCCTTGACTGTGATCTTGTGTGCATTTGCTTCGCGGATCGCTGCAAGCACGGAGATCGGCATTGCAAGTTTCAGAGCGCAGGAGAAGTCTACCATAAGGATAGACAGTGCCTTGGTCACGTTTCTGGTGAGCAGGTAGGTAAGTCCTGTTCCTGCAAGTGTGTACGGCACAAGGCTGTCTGCAAGATGTTCTGCCTTGCTCTCTACTGCTGATTTAAGTTTCTCGGTTTCTTCGATCATGGTAACGATCTTCTCAAACTTGGTGGAACCGGATGTTTCTTTGACACGGATGGTGATCTCACCTTCCTCAACAACAGTTCCTGCATATGCATAGCTTGCTTCGCGTTTTACAACCGGCATGGATTCTCCTGTAAGAGATGCCTGGTTGACCATTCCCTCTCCGGCTGTAACGATACCGTCGAATGGGATCACGGTTCCCATATGGATCTTGACTTCATCGCCAGGTTTGATCTGGTCAGAATTTACAAGGACTTCTCCGCCCTCTGTCACAAGCCATACTTTGCTTACATTGAGGGACATGCTTCTTGCCAGGTCGTCTACAGATTTCTTATGTGTCCAGTCCTCAAGGATCTCACCGAAGCCTAACAGGAACATAACGGAAGATGCTGTCGAGAAATCTCCACGGAAAATGGATACTCCGATCGCTGTTGCATCAAGTACGGATACTTCGATCTTGCGTTTTGCAAGAGTGCGGATACCCTTCCAAATATATTTCATAGAATGTAATGTGGTAAGTACAGTTCTGACCGGCATTGGAAGGAACAGCTTCTTGCCGTAATGAACCACAACATGATTTACCATTTTTTCCCAGTATTCGCTGTTCATCTCACGGCCGGAGTTCTGGAGATAGCTCTCCGGAGCCTCGGAAGCACCGTATGAAAACTTCTGTACCGCTTTCAGAATTGCCAGTTTATCTCCATTGTAGCAGATGACCGCATCCTGATTACGCTCTACTACTTTGACAGCCGTTACGCCTTCCAGGCCGCTGAGAAAATATTCGAGCTGATCTGCCTGGCGGCAGGTCATTCTCTTCTGGCAGATATGGATCCTGACTCTGCCTTTGATCTGATGCTCTATTTTGAATTTCATATAATCTTTCCTCGCATGTTTGTTAATAAAAAACACCTGCAGTGATTACCACAGGTGTTCTTTTTTGATATTTCTTACTCTTCTTCTGCAGTCTCTACAGTTTCTTCTGTGGTCTCTTCTACAGTTTCTTCCTCTGCTGCATCTTCAAAAGCTTCCTCTGCTGCGGCACGGTCTTCGTTGATCTGCTTAGCTTCTGCATAGATATCCTCTGCGTTTTCCTGAACCTTGGATACTGTCTTCATAACGCAGTCTTTGGCACGAAGAACGGCTGCTGTGCAGTTGGTATAAAGCTTCTTTGCATCCTTGCTGGAAAGTACTTTGATACCTGCTGTTCCGAATACTACTCCTGCTGCAAAAAGTCCGCTGTGTTTTGTGTTAAGTTTGATCATTATACTTATACCTCCTGTTGTAAAATTATTTACTAATTAATGTAGTGTATTTTATTGTCATCGGGATGATAGGTTTCTGTTCCGTCCCTTGACATTACAACCATTATAATATGCGTCAAATAAAAGTCCAGCCTAACTTGCACTTCTGAGAAATTTTCTCATTTATGTATAAAAATATAAGGGATTTTTTGATGGATTTTTATATACTTTCCTATGAAAAGGTGCATGGAAAGCGGTTATTCGCCGCTCTCCATTGAAACACTGCGTACCCGTCTGTCGTGCAGATATCCAAAAGATTCCATGCCTTTCTCGATCACCTGGCGCAGTTTCTCACCGTCCAGGCGGATGCTGGTGTAGTCATCCAGCTTGACACTGCAGATATGTACCGGGGATTCCTCATTGCAGATGCGGTAAGCGCGTTTCCTCTTGAGGGCACCGATCTCTTCCAGGAGATTGATCATGCGGTATATCGTAGCCATTCCGATGTTAGGATCTCTCTTTGATGCCAGAAAATAAATTTCCTTACAGCAGGTGCATTCCTCCTGCAGGATAATATCAAGTATGATTTTTCTCTGTTTTGTAATTCTGCAGCCAGCCTGGCGAAGTCTGTTCATGATCGCACTTCTCTGCATATTACTCCGCTGATACTGCTGATCACGGCAGGAATTCACTTCCGTTTCCATTTCGTCTTCAAAGATTATCTCTCTCAGTGCTTCCATTCTATCACTCCCGTCCGTTCAGTTAGTTCGATTCAACTATCAAAAGTTTACATCACCTAACCTTTTCTGTCAAGATTATTTTTTATCAGAAAGAAATTTAGTCGGAAATTTTGTCTTCCCCTTGACAACTGGAACTTTTATTGCATATAATAAGAAACAGTCAAAACAAGAGCATCGTCTGTTTACCAGTATTTCTAAGGAGGCTCAGCCTTCACCAAACGTTTGGGGCTTGTACTGGTTTCGACGGGGGCTTT